>JAHFQC010000041.1 GCA_023259375.1 Alphaproteobacteria bacterium | reverse complement strand
CGATCAGCTTGCCCTGGCGCACGCTGCCGACGCCGGCAAAGCCGAGATTGCCGAGGGCGCGCCCGATCGCCTTGCCTTGCGGATCGAGGACGCCGTTTTTCAGGGTGACGAAGACGCGCGCTTTCATTGGGTTCGATCTCCATAGAGCGCTTCAGGAAGAAGGACCCGGCCCGAAAGCGCGAACTAACCTTTTCCGCGCGCAGCCACAGAGGACACACTACCCCCGTAAAGTATTGCTGCTTCGCGAAATTCGTGCGCCTCAACCCGAAGGGAGGCAAAACCCGGGCGGCTTATACGCGCGACACTACCAATTCACCAGCGCGTCATTTCACCAGCATCGGTCCCTTGGCTTCTCCTTGCCCTGATTCGGGCAGGATTCCCAGGCGGCGTGCGACCTCAGAGTAGGCCTCCATCAGCCCGCCGAGATCGCGCCGGAAGCGATCCTTGTCGAGTTTCTCGCTGGTGGTGACGTCCCACAGGCGGCAGCAGTCGGGGCTGATTTCGTCGGCGAGAACGATGCGCATGTAGTCGTTCTCCCACAGGCGGCCGAATTCGACCTTGAAATCCACCAGCTTGATGCCGGCGCCGAGGAAAAGGCCGGAGAGGAAGTCGTTGATCCGGATGGTCAAGTTGACCATGTCGTCGAGATCCTGGGGGCTGGCCCAGCCGAACGCGGTGATGTGTTCCTCCGACACCCAGGGATCATGCAGGGCGTCGTTCTTGTAATAATATTCGATGATCGAGCGCGGCAGCGGCGTGCCTTCCTCGATGCCGAGGCGTTTCGACAGCGAACCTGCGGCGACGTTGCGCACCTTCACTTCGAGCGGAACGATCTCGACTTCTTTGACGAGCTGCTCGCGCATGTTGAGGCGGCGCATGAAATGCGTCGGCACCCCGATGAGGTTGAGCTGCGTCATCAGGTATTCGCTGATGCGATTGTTGAGAACGCCCTTGCCTTCGATGACGGCCTTCTTGGAATTGTCGAGGGCGGTGGTGTCGTCCTTGAAATATTGGACGAGGGTACCGGGCTCGGGTCCTTCATAAAGGATCTTGCCCTTGCCCTCGTAGATCATGCGCCGGCGTTTCATTTGAAAATCCATCTTGGCCTGCCTGGCGCTCCAGGACGTTGAGAGCGGGTGAAAACGCGAAGCGGGGCCAGAACCGACCCCGCGAGCCCCCCAAAATAAGCATGGCGCGTCCTGGGGGCAATGCGGGCTGCCGGATTCCCTTAAGGCAGCGCCAAGCGCGCCCGCGGCAGGCGTTGCAAAAGCCCGGCTTCGCATTAGATAATCATTGGAAATCAACACATTACGCAAGGGAAGCCATGAGCGAGCCGCACAACAAGCACGAGACCAAATGGGCTTTCGACGAGGAGGTCCGGTTCAAGGCCACGGTGCGGCGTAACAAGCTGTTGGGGTTGTGGGCGGCGGCGGAGCTGGGTCTCGCCGGGCTCGAGGCCGAGGACTACGCCAAGTCGGTGGTCGCCTCGGACATGAAAGAGCCCGGCGAAGAGGACGTCTTCCGCAAGGTGCAGGGCGATTTCAGGGCCCACGGCGTGGCGGTCCCGGACGACGTCCTGCGCCGGAAGATGCACGAATTCAGTGCCCAGGTGCGCGCCGAGCTGGAAGCGAACGGCTGACCAGCCGGCGGTCTCAGATGTCGCTCACCACGATGCGTTTGGGACAGCGCGCCGCATCGAAGTCCGCCTCCAGCACCGTGTGTTTGATCAGCCGGTGTTCGGTGATGCAGACCGCGGATTCAAGGGTGGCCCGTTCGGCCGGGCTCAATTTTGTCGATTGCGGCAGGTCGACGATCAGGCTGCCGTGCGGTCGGCGGGTCAAGACGGCGTGCGTTAGGGCTGCGACCCGCGCCTGGGCTTGCCGTGGTTCCGCCAGCAGCCGGATGTCCCGGGTCCGCCAGGGGTGCCGCAGGATGGTTTCGGCATAGGTGCGGGTCGGCACCAAATAGGTGTGGTTGCCGTTGATGTCGATCACCCCGGTCAGCACCGTGTCGCCGGGGCGGGCGAGCACACCGATCAGCTTGGCGGCCTCGCGCACCTGCTCGCGGTACGGCGCGTAATACGTGGTAGGATGCAAAGGATAGCCGGTGGCAAGATAGGTCGCCAATCCGGTGGCGGTGACCAGCAGCGTCAGCCAGGCCCCTGTCTCGCCGCGCATCAGCGGCGTCTTGCTCACGATCAATGCGATGAGGAGATAGCCGGCCGGAAAGGCGACATAGAAGTTCTTGTTTTGCATCCAGCTCGGATGCACCAGCGCCGCAGCCGTTATCGCCGCGGCAACGCAGAAGATCACCACGCCAAGCCCGACGATTTTGGGATCTGCCCCCAGATGCAGCGGCCGCCGTTCCAGGACGAAGGGCGTCAGCACCAGGATGAGCAGCGGAAACTGGCCGAAGAACCCTCGCAGCGGCGACAACAGATCGAGCACGCGCCAATGCAAATTCGCCGTCGCCATCGGATCGTAGACGCCGAATGTCCAGGCCATCCAGACGAGGGCCGGCAGCGCCGTCGCTGTCAAGAGCACGCTGAGGCTCCATGGCCGGGGAGTGCCGGCGCGCCATCGCACCAGGCCGATCGCCAGCGCTTCGCCGAACACCAGGAACACGCCCGAATAATGCGTCAGACATAACGCCGTGTTGGCGGCTGTCAGGCTGATCGTCAGGCGCCTGTCCGGTTGGCGCATCAACCCGGCGAACCAGGCCGCCGACAGGGCCGCGAACAGAAACACCAGCGAATAGGGGCGTACATTCTGCGCCTCGCAGAGGCCGACGCTGGAAAGTCCGAGCAGCAGCGCGGTGATGGTCGCGACGCGCCGGCCGGCCACTTGCTGGGTCGCGCCATAGGCGCCCGCGACGGCGAAACAGGCGGTCACCGCACTCGAAAGGCGCAAGGCGAACGGGGTCGTGCCGACGAGCTTGCCATAGATCCACATCGCGGCGAGCCACAGTGGCGGATGCGGCTCCTGCCGGATGGCTTCGAAGAAGGCGGCGTCGAGATGGGGATAGGACATATAGCGAAGAACATTGAGTTCATCGAGCCAGAGGCTCTGGACGGTCAGTCCGATGAATTTCGGCACCACGCACAGACCGGCGGCCAGAAACAGGAACGCGATGGCGCGGACGCCGCCGATGCGCGCGATAATGCGCAGGGGCGATACCCGCCGGGCAGTCTCAATTGCCTTGTCCATCGCCCCGGGCCCATGCACGTGCTCCGTGCAAAACCTAGCAGCCACCGTGCTTCGCGTCGCGCCACGCTGCAAAATATCCGCCCGCAGCAGGAACGGAATGTTTGTAGTACTGTCATTCCGGTCGCGCCGAGCCAGAAGCAAGCGGCTGATCGCGGACGGTGTTGCATCGGCGCGACAGCGGCCGACTTTAAGACGTACCGTCACAGAAGCTTTGTGATCGGCACTTAGGGTCCGCCCGGCGAGAGGGTATTCCAGCGAACACCAATCTGACCGGCGAGGCGAATGCTTCGCGGCATTCGGTCGGTCATCTTGCCGTCTGGTAAATCAATGAGCGGGAAACAAAGCATGCATTCCATGAACGTGACCGGCCGGGCTCTGCTTGGCGTAGCAGCTTGTGCCTTGATGGCCGGCGATCCGGCATTTGCCCAGGCTGCGGGCCTTGAGGAAGTCACCGTCACGGCCCAGCGCCGGGTCGAGAACCAGCAGGACGTGCCGGTGTCGACCAGCGTGCTGAACACCGAGAGCCTCACCACCATGACCGCGTCGGGCGACGACACGCTGCTGGCGCTGTCGGGCAAGGTGCCGAACCTCTATGTGGAATCGACCACGGGCCGCATCTTCCCGCGCTTCTATATTCGCGGTCTCGGCAACGTCGACTTTTATCTCGGCGCTTCGCAGCCGGTGTCGATCATCCAGGACGACATCGTGATGGAACATGTCGTCTTGAAGTCGACGCCCGCGTTCGACGTCGGCGCGGTGGAAGTGTTCCGCGGTCCGCAAGGCTCGCTGTTCGGCCGCAACACCACCGCCGGCATCATCAAGTTCGATTCGATCCGCCCCAGCCAGAATTTCGAGGCGCGCGGTTCGGCTAGCTACGGCGCCTATAACAGCGTCGACATCGATTTCGGCGCCGGCGGTCCGCTCGTTGACGGCAAGCTCGCGCTGCGCGTCTCCGGCCTCTACCAGAAGCGCGACCATTATATCGACAACACCTACACCGGCCCCTCGGCCGACGGCACGCCCACCGGCCAGAAGGATGCGGTCGGCGGCTTCAATGAACGCGATCTGCGCGTCCAACTGCTCGCCACACCGACCGATAATCTCTCGATGCTGACGGTGATGCACGGCCGCTGGTATGATGGACCCGCCAGCGTGTTCCGCCGCGGTGCGCTCAAGATCGGTTCGCACGATGTCTCGTCGCAGCACTGGAATCAGGCGCGCTGGGACGAAGCCATGAACAATCCGCAGGGCTACAACACCTACGGCATTTCCGAGAACATCAGCTACGATTTTGGCGGCATCACCCTGACCTCGATCACCGGGTATGAAGCCACCGAAGGCCAGAGCCGCGGCGATACCGACGGCGGTGCGGCGGCCGATTACAACAACACCGGTTATGGCGAATCGATGGGCCGCGTGCGCGCGCTCAGTCAATGGACGCAGGAAGTACGTTTGGCTTCCGCGGCCGATGCCCAACTCAAGTGGCAGGTCGGCGGCATGTATTTCGACCAGCACGACATCACCGAATTCTATCAGCGCGCCTTCTTCCTGACGCCGCCGGCCAACAATCCCAACAACTGGGTGCGCCTGCGCGATGCCAACACGTCATGGGCACTGTTCGGTCAGGTCAGCTATGAAGTGCTGCCGCATCTGACGCTCACCGGCGGCGCCCGCGTCACCAACGACCGCAAGGACACGCTGCTGCTCAAACCGGCCGCGAACGTGGCGGGCGTGTCCGGCTTCCCGGCGACGGCGGATCCTCATCCGGTGCTGGAAGACACGACGCCGAGCTGGGATGTCAGCGCGCTTTATGAGTTGAGCCCCGATCTCAGCGTCTATGCCCGCGTCGCCACCGGCTTCCGCGGTCCCACCATTCAGGGCCGTTCGGCGGTGTTCAATTCGCCGTTCACGTTCGCCAATTCCGAAACCATCCTGTCGTGGGAAGCCGGCCTCAAGAGCCAGTTCTCCAACACGCTGCGCTTCAACATGTCGGCCTTCACCTACACGGTCGATCACATTCAGCTCAACGGCAACGACTCCAACGGCAACGGCGTGTTCTTCAATGCCAACAAGGCCGAGGCCTACGGCATGGAAGCCCAGCTCGATTGGCTGCCGATCGAGAACCTGTCGCTCACGGCGGGCCTGTCGCTCTTGCACACCGAGATCAAGGACGCCAACGCTTATGCCCAGATGGGCAGCTTCCTCGGCGTTCTCGCCGCCACGCCGTTGAACTCCTATTTCACCAAGGGTTCGGGCACCGGTACGACGTATTTTGCCAAGATTGATGGCAACCCGCTGCCGAATGCGCCGGAATACAACCTCAACTTCTCCGGCCGCTACGACATCCCGGTCGGCGAAGGCAAAGTGTTCGTGGCGACGGACTGGAACCTGCAGGGTTATACCAACTTCGTGCTCTACCGCACCCGCGAGTTCAATTCGAACGGCAATTTCGAAGGCGGTCTCAAGCTCGGCTATTCGACCGATGCCTGGGAAGTCGCCCTCTACGGCCGCAACATCACCAACAACAAGAACCTCAAGGGCGTGATCGAGAACTACGACGCCGCCATCCTCAACGAACCGCCGACCTACGGCGTGACGCTGTCGGGCAAGATCTGACCCGCGAACTCTATTTTTCAGTACAACGGCTGGGGCTCGCGCTCCGGCCGTTTTGTTTTAAGGCCTCACTCATCTGTGAACGTCCTAGCCGCATTCTCGCCATCAGGCCCGCCAATGATTTGCGGCAGGCACAAGCGGGGGCTCGCCATGCATATTATCGTCGGTCTGATTTGTAAGGTTGTGGGTTTCGCAATCCTGTTTCCGGTGCTGATCCGGATTGGCACCCGCAAATGGATCGGCTGGCGCGCCACCGCAATCGCCACAATCGTCTATTTCATCGTCGGTTTTCTGCTCGATTGGTCCGGCATCCTCGACCGACTGTGGGCGTGACACTGGGCGCGTTTAGTGGGGTCAGAGTGGACTTAATGGCAGCGACCCAATGCGCGGCTGACGTCGGTGTTGCGCTCATCTGTTGAACCGTCGCGCCGCACCGATCTGTTCGTTCTCGAAGTCGACGGCATCGTGCGCCGCGTCTGGACGGTGACGCGAGTCAAACCGCGCGCCGCAGATGCAGACCTCTATTCGCTACTCACTACTCGCTATTCGCTTCTACCCAAACACCCGCGCGAAAATCGTGTCGACGTTCTTCAGATGGAAGCCGAGGTCGAACAGCGATTCCAGCTCCGCCGTCGTCAGCGCCTTGGTGACGTCGGGATCTTTCTTCAACAGGTCGAGCAGCGGACCTTCGCCGTTGAAGGCGCGCATGGCGTTCTTCTGCACTAGGCGATAGGCGACTTCGCGCGCCAGACCCTTCTGCGTCAGCGCCAGCATCACCCGCTGGCTGTTGACGACGCCATGGGTGCGGTTGAGGTTGGCCAGCATATGCTCGGGATAGACCACCAGCTTGGCGATCAGTCCGGTGACGCGGGCCAGCGCGAAGTCCAGCGTGATGGTGGCGTCGGGGCCGATATAGCGTTCGACCGAGGAGTGCGAGATATCGCGCTCGTGCCACAGCGCCACGTCTTCGAGCGCCGGGATCACGGCGGAGCGCACCATGCGAGCGAGGCCGGTGACGTTCTCCGACAGGATCGGATTGCGCTTGTGCGGCATCGCCGAAGAGCCCTTCTGGCCGGGCGAGAAATATTCCTCGGCTTCCAACACTTCGGTGCGCTGCAAGTGGCGGATCTCGACCGCCAGCCGTTCGAGCGACGAGGCCACCACGGCGAGCGCGGCGAAGAATGCGGCATGACGGTCGCGCGGGATCACCTGGGTCGAGACCGGCTCGACTTTCAGGCCGAGCTGTTCGGCGACATACGCCTCCACTTCGGGCGATACGCTGGCGAAGGTGCCGACGGGGCCGGAAATGGCGCAGGTGGCGATCTCCTCGCGCGCCGTCACCAACCGCGCGCGGGCGCGGGTGAATTCGGCATAGTAACCGGCAAGCTTGAGCCCGAAGGTGGTCGGCTCGGCATGGATGCCGTGACTGCGGCCGATGCAGGGCGTCAGCTTGTGTTCGAAGGCGCGGGTCTTGATCGCTTCGAGCAGTTTGTCGACGTCGGCGATCAGGATGTCGGCGGCGCGCTTCATCTGCACCGCGAGGCAGGTGTCGAGCACATCCGACGAGGTCATGCCCTGATGGACGAAGCGCGCTTCGGGGCCGACGATCTCCGATAGATGGGTGAGGAAGGCGATGACGTCGTGCTTGACCTCGCGTTCGATCTCGTCGATCCGCGCGACATCAAATTTCGCGACCGAGCCCTTCTCCCACACTGTCTTGGCGGCATGTTCCGGAATGACGCCGAGTTTGGCGAGCGCGGTCGCCGCATGGGCCTCGATTTCGAACCAGATGCGGAATTTTGTTTCGGCCGACCAGATCGCGGTCATATCGGCGCGGGCGTAGCGCGGGATCATAGTCCTATCGTCCTCGGGAATCGCCCGGAACCTATCCCGAAGAACTCCCGGACGAAAGGTCGGCGGGCGAAAGATCAGCCGGCGAAAGATCGGAAAAGCTCACCGCTTCGATCAACGCCTTGGTGGCGTCGTGCTGGGGTGCGCGCACCAGATGGGCGATCGAGCCGCGTTCGACGACCTTGCCGTCATGGAACACCAGGGCTTCGTCGGCGAGGGCCTGGGCCACAGTCAAATCCGAGGTCATCACCAGGAAGGCGGATTCCTGGGTGGCGCGGAAGTCGGTCAGCACTTCGCGCATGATGGTTTGGGCGAAGGCGTCGAGGCCTTTCAAGGGTTCGTCGACCACCACCAGAAGGGGGGCGCCGACGAAGGCGCGCGCCACTTGCAGCCGCCGCCGGTCGAACAGCGACAGCGAGGCAACGCTGCGGTTGCCGTCATGACTGGCAAGACCGACCCGCTTCAGCGCCGCATCGCGATAGCCGGCGATGAGATCGCGGGTGAGATCGAGATGAGCCCGCAAGGGTTCGTCGACGGTGTCGTGGATCGACATGCGCGGATCGAGGCAATCGTCGTCGCCGGTGACGAAAGCAATGCGGCGGCGGATGCGCGAGGCCATCGCATCGGACAGGCGATAGAGATCGACCGCATCGAACAGCACTTTGCCGCTGGGTGCCTTGTCGAAGCCGAGCAGTGCCCTGAGCATCGCCCGCCGCCCCGAACCGGCTTCGCCGACCAGCGCCAGCGACGCGTTGCGCCGCAGTTCGAAAGTGAGGCCGTTGCGCATCGGCGTCTTGGGCTTAAAGGAAAGTCCATGCACCTGCAGCAGCGGCTGACCGCGTTGAGCGGTGCGCGGCTTGGGCGGATCGCGGTTGAGCCGCGGCAGCGCCTTGAACAGGGTCTTGGTATAGGCGTGGGCGTGCGCGCCCATCAGCCGTATGGCGTCGCCTTCTTCGACCACCCGGCCTGTTCGCAGCACCAGTACCCGCCCGCCCAGCCTTGCGGCGGCTTGCAAGCCGCCGGTGGAATAGATCAAGGCGTAGCCCAGCCGGGCGTGTTCGGCCTTGAACAGGGTCATCAGGAGTCTGACCGCGGCCGGTCCGAGATCGGCGAAAGGATGGTCGGCCAGCACCAGATCGGGAGTCTGGGCGCTCACCGCCGCCAAAAGGCCGATCGCCAGGGTCACCGGATCGAGCCGGTCGGGCTTGGTGTCGAGCAGTTCCGGCGTCACCGCGGTAGGGAAGCGTTCGAGCGCCAGACGCAATTCCTCGCGGGCACTGCCGAAGGGGGCGCCGAGCTGGCGGGCGATGATGTGCACCAACTGCCTGAGCACGCTGGCGTGCGGCGACAAAGGTCCGGCCAGCGGGCTCGGCAGATAAGCGATGCGGATCGGCGGCTTCTGACGTTTGGCGGCCGGGCGCGGCGGCGTGGCGGCGAAGGTGATGGTGCCGGAGATGGCGTCGGCCTTGTCCGGGAAGCCGCCCAGCACGCGCACGACCGCCTCGCGGCCGCAGCCTTCCTCGCCCAGAAGGATGGCGCTTTCGCCGGGCTCAAGCCGCAGCGACAGGCGGTCGAGCACCGTGTTGGCGCCGCGGGTCACCGTCAGTTCGGAGAGTTCGAGCAGCGCCTCGTTCATGCCCGCTCCCCTTCACCGAGGCCCGCCGCCATGCGGGCGCACAAGATGACCAGGATCAGCGCCAGGGCCGGAAACGCCGCCGTCCACCAGGCGGAAAAGAAGCTCACTTTGCTGGCGGCAATCATCAGGCCGAGATCGCGGGCCGGCGGACTGGCGCCGAAGCCGAGGAAACTGGCGGTCGAAATCACAATTGTCACCGCCGCCAGCGCCCGCGTCACCACACTGCCGAGCATGCGGCGGAAATCGTAGCGCAGGTCGCGCTTCAGAAGGATCATGGCGGGAATGCCCGTGGCATGGGCGTATTCGGCATGGCGGGAACGCGGGTCGACGGCATCGAAACTGCGCACAAAGCCGAGCGGGGCGGTGGCAAGGCCTGCCGCGAAGATGGTGAAGTCGTTGCCGAACAGGCCGATCAGGAGGATCGCCAAAAGCAGGGCCGGAACCGAGGCGAGAACGCCCCAGAAGCCGCGCAACACCAGCGCCGGAAACCGCGGCAGCCGCACTGCGACGGCGCCAAACAGTCCGCCCAGCACGATGGCAATCAGGGCCGCGCCGACCGCCTTCACGCCGGTGGCGGCGAGGCCATGCAGGGTCTCGCTGAACATGTCGCGGCCGATGATGTCGGTGCCGAAGGGATGCAGGCCCGACGGCGGGCTCAGTTCCGCACCGACCATGACCGCACCGGCCGGGGCGTGAGCGAGGAAGTCGCTGAGCAGCACCGCCAGCGCCCAGAGCCCCAGTCCCAGCCAGCCCAAGGACCGCACGATCAGGCTCGCCAACGGCATCTCGCGCGCGCTCATGGCCGGCCTCCTGGCGCCAGCGCATGTGCGATGGCTTCACCCAAGAATTCGACCACGAACGTCACCATGGCAAACACGAACAGCAGGATGGCGGCCATGTTCCAGTCGGCGAGCGCCACCGATTTCACGAACAGGTCGGCGGCACCGGCGCAATGAAATACCCACTCCGCCACCACTGCCGCGGAAAATAGGGCCAGCACGATCTCGCGCGCGCCGGCGGCAAGACCGGCCACCATTTTGGGCAGCACGTAGAGGGTTTCGATCTCGATCAGGCCGAGGCCCATCCGCTTCAGCCCGGTGCGGAACGATTCACCACCCGGCTGGGCCGACGACCGGCGCAAAACCAGTTGCACCGCCGCCGCACCGGCCAAGCCCACTGTCAGGATCGGCAGCACGGCGACCTGCCAGACCTGATACGGCATCGCCACCGGCGCGTTCACGCTCACCGGCCAGTGCAGCAGATGCACCGCGACGAAGGCGAGTGTGAGGCCGGAGACGAAAACCGGGGTGGCGGTGACGATCTGGATGAGAGGGGCCGCGATACGGCGGGTCGGCCCGAGTGTCAGCAACAAGCCGATCGGCACGCCGGCGACCAAGGCGATGACGGCTCCCATCGCCACCAGCGCGAGGGTTCGCGGCAGATAGCGGCCAAGTTCCTGCACCACCGGCGCGCCGCTGACCAGGCTGGTGCCGAGATCGAGGCGGCCGAACTGGAGCAGATGGCTGAGGAATGCGGTGAGGAAGCCGGGCGGGTTGTGTGCCGCAGGTTCGCCGACCGCAGCGATCGCCGCCGCAATCAGCACAGCCCCCAACACTCCTGCCACCAGCCGCATGGACTGGCGGATCAAGAACCGCTGCATCAAGCCCCACCTTTCGGCGCCCTATATAGCAGCCGCGTCCGCCGCGCCGAAGCACTTGCACGGGATTATCTTAAAACTGGCCGCGCTAGAGCAGGCCAAGCGCTTTGAAGCTGACGTGGCCGCTGCGGCCGACGATGACGTGATCGTGGACCACGATGCCGAGCGCCTTGGCGGCGTCGGCGACGTCGCGGGTCATGGTGATATCGGCTTTGGAGGGAGTGGGATCGCCCGAGGGGTGGTTGTGGACCAGGATCATGGCGGTGGCGCCGTGATCGAGGGCGCGTTTGACGATTTCGCGCGGATAAACCGGGGTATGATCGACGGTGCCGGTCGACTGCACTTCGTCGGCGATCAGAACATTCTTGCGGTCGAGGAACAGCACCCGGAATTCCTCTTTCTGCGACCGGGCCATGGCGGCGGCGCAGTAATCGATCAGCGCCGCCCACGACGCCAGCGCCGGACGACCCAACAGGCGCGTCTTGGCCAGACGGCGGGCCGCGGCCTCGACAATCTTGAGATGTGCCGCGACTGCGACCGTCGCGCCTTCCACTTCCATCAGGCGTTCGCGCGGGGCGGCGATGACTTCGGCAAACGATCCGAACCGGGCGATCAGGGCTTTGGCGAGCGGTTTGACGTCTTTCCGCGGTACGGCAGCGAACAGCGTCAGCTCCAACAGCTCATAATCCGGCATGGCGTCGGGACCGGCACTGAAGAAGCGTTCGCGCAGGCGTTCGCGATGACCGACATAATGCGGCATCTCCACGTCGGAAACCGAGCGCTGGGATTTGGACGTCAAAGCAAGCCCCCCGGCCGAATCCGAGGGGAGTTTACCACAACCGGAGGAGGATCAGAGATACGGCGGCTTGTGCCAGCCCTTGGGCGACAGGGTGAAGATTTCCACTCCGTCTTCGGTCACGCCGACGGCGTGCTCGAACTGCGCCGACAGCGAGCGGTCGCGGGTCACCGCGGTCCAGCCGTCCGACAGCACCTTCACGCCGTAGCCGCCCAGATTGATCATCGGTTCGACGGTGAAGAACATACCCGGCTTGAGGCCGATGCCGTGTCCCGGCTTGCCGTAATGGACGATGTTGGGCAGGGCGTGGAACACCTGTCCCAGGCCGTGGCCGCAGAAATCGCGCACCACGCTGCATTTTTCCTCGCCTTCGGCGAAGGACTGGATGGCGTGGCCGATGTCGCCGGTGGTGGCGCCCGGTTTGATCACGGCGATGCCGCGCATCATCGAGTCGTAGGTGATGTCGACCAGCCGTGCGGCTTTGCGCTTGACCTCGCCGACCAGATACATGCGGCTGGAATCGCCGTGCCAGCCGTCGAGGATCACGGTCACGTCGATGTTGACGATATCGCCGTCCTTGAGCGGGCGGTCCGACGGCATGCCGTGGCAGACGACATGGTTGATCGAGGTGCACAGCGTGTAGCGGTAGCCGCGATAGCCGAGGCACGCCGGCACGCCGCCGTGGTCGACCATGTAGTTGAAGGCTATCTCGTCGAGGTGAGCGGTGGTCACGCCGGGTTTCACTTCCGGCACCATCAGATCGAGCACCTCCGCCGCCAGCCTTCCGGCCCGGCGCATGCCCTCGAAATCCTTTTCAGTGTGAAGCGCCACGGCGAAATGGGCCCGGCGGGCGGCCTCGAAAACCTCGGAAACTTGCATCACGGAAACATCTATTGCTTTCTGCTCCCCAACTTAAGACGCATGTCCCTCTAATTCTACCCTTGTCGTAATAGTCCTGATCGGTGCTGGTAAACCCCTGGGATGCGGCCCAAAATGGGGTTCATGAGCGAAAATCCCACCGCTGCGGTGCTGGTCATCGGCAACGAGATCCTGTCCGGCCGCACGCAAGACACGAATTCCAACACCATTGCCCGTTTCCTCCTTCCTTTCGGCATTACCCTCAAGGAAATTCGCGTGGTGGGCGATTTTGCCGATGAAATCATTGCGGCACTGAACGCGCTCAAGGCCCGCTACAGCTATGTCTTCACCACCGGCGGCATCGGGCCGACCCATGACGACATTACCGCCGATGCCGTCGCCGCCGCGTTCGGGGTCGGGATCGATTACCATCCCGAAGCGCTGAAGCTGCTGGCCGCCCGCTTCGCCGATCCGGCCGATTTCAACGAGATGCGCCGCCGCATGGCGCGGATTCCGGACGGCGCCAGTCTCATCCGCAACCCGGTCTCCGCCGCGCCGGGGTTCCAAATCGGCAATGTCTTCGTGCTGGCCGGTGTACCGTCGATCATGTGGGCGATGCTGGACGATGTCGCGCCGCGGCTCAGCCGGGGCCGTCCGGTTATCAGTATCACCGTTGCGGCCGCGGTGGCCGAAGGCGCGATTGCGGCCGGTCTGGCGGCGATCCAAGCCCGTTATCCTGAGATTGCGATCGGGTCTTATCCGGTCTACCGCGCCGACGGCTATGGCGTGCAGCTGGTGGCGCGCGGCTTCGAGCCGGATCAGGTGGAAACGGTAGCGGGCGAATTAACCAGCCTGCTCGCAGGCGCGGGCGGTAAGCCGGAACGCTTGTCCGCCTAATGCCACACCACGCGAATGGAAATACGCCGTAAACGGTGTATCGTAGGTTTTACAAAAATGCGGCCGGATCCAAATCCGGTCCTTCTGCGTTGGTTGGGTCGCAACCGGCAGATCGGGTGGGGTGTATGCGTAGGCTCTGGTGGGCTGTGGCCCTCGGCATCGGCATTACGGCCGCTGGCGTTGCCGTGGCCGACAACCTGACCTCATCGAAGCAAGCCGATTTCTACGCGCCCGGCAAACATCAGTTCTATGTCTGGTGCCAAGGCGGTGGCGATTACACCGCGGTCGCACGCGGTTCCTCGGCCGAAGATGCCCAGATGCGGCTCTACAACGGCGTCAAAGCCAAAGGCCGCCCCGCCTGCTGGCCGGTCTGGCAAGGCAAGATTTCGGGATAAATTTCTACCTCCCGCGCACTCACTCTTTCGGCGGCGCCCGGTGCTTGCCTTTGGCCAGCGCCACGATCATGCCGCGCAGGGTCTGCACTTCTTGATAGGTCAGCTTGGCGCGATGGATGGTGGCGCGGATGGCGCGTTGCATATGATCGCGCTTATCGGGCGGAAACAGGAAGCCGGTGCGGGTCAGTTCGCCTTCGAGATGATCGAACAGCTGGAACAGCTCTTGGCGGGTCGGCTTGCGATGGATCGGGTTGTGCTCGATCTTCGAGATTGGCGTGGTGTCTTCGGCCTTGAACCATTCGTAGCAGCACAAAAGCACTGCTTGGCCGAGGTTGAGCGACGCGAATTCCGCGGTCGGGATGGTGATGACGCAATCGGCCAGCGAGACGTCGTCGTTTTCGAGTCCGGCGCGCTCGTTGCCGAAGAGCAGGCCGGTTTTCTCCTCGGCCGCAACCTTGCGCAGCCGCAGCGCCGCTTCGGGCGGGGTGATCACCTCTTTGGTGATGCCGCGGTCGCGCGCCGTGGTGGCGTAGACCACATTGAGGTCGGCTAGCGCGTCGTGCAGGTCGTCGTAGAGCTTGGCGTTGTCCAGGATCGGCTTGGCGGTGACCGCCATGGCGTAAGCCTTCTCGTTCGGCCAGCCGTCGCGCGGGGCGACGATGCGCAGGTCCGAAAGGCCGAAATTATTCATGGCGCGGGCGGCGGCGCCGATATTCTCGCCCAGTTGCGGGCGGCACAGGATGATGGCAGGGGTAGTCATGCGAACTCCAACGACCGCCGCACCGGCGGAAAGCTTCCCCTTACCATCCCGGGGCTCGGAAATGCACGAGACCTTTGACGCCCGGGGAGGCTTTGGCTAGAACGACTCCAAGTTTCCCCGCCGAGGCACACCCCCATGAACAAGATCAAGGTAGCAAACCCGGTCGTCGAGCTCGACGGCGATGAGATGACCCGGATCATCTGGGATCTGATCAAGCAGAAGCTGATCCTTCCCTACCTTGACGTGAAGCTGGATTATTACGACCTGTCGGTTGAGCACCGCGACGCCACGGGCGACCAGGTGACGGTGGACTCGGCCGAAGCGATCAAGCGCCACGGCGTCGGCGTCAAATGCGCCACCATCACCCCCGACGAAGCCCGGGTAAAGGAATTCTCCCTCAAGAAGATGTGGAAGTCGCCCAACGGCACCATCCGCAACATCCTGGGCGGGGTGATCTTCCGCGAGCCGATCATCTGCAAGAACGTGCCGCGCCTGGTGCCCGGCTGGACCCAGCCGATCGTGATCGGCCGCCATGCCTTCGGCGATCAATACCGCGCCACCGATTTCCGCTTCCCCGGCAAAGGCAAGCTGACCTTGAAGTTCGTCGGCGACGACGGTGAGGTGATCGAGCATGAAGTGTTCCAGGCGCCGGGCGCCGGCGTCGTGATGGGCATGTACAATCTCGATGAATCGATCCGCGATTTCGCCCGCGCCTCGATGAACTACGCCCTGGCGCGCAACTATCCGCTCTATCTGTCGACCAAGAACACCATCCTCAAGGCCTATGACGGCCGCTTCAAGGATCTGTTCCAGGAAGTGTTCGAGAAGGAATTCGCCGCCGCTTACAAGGCCAAGGGGCTTACCTACGAGCATCGCCTGATCGACGACATGGTGGCTTCGGCGCTCAAATGGTCGGGCGGATATGTCTGGGCGTGCAAGAATTACGACGGCGACGTGCAGTCCGACACCGTGGCCCAGGGCTTCGGCTCGCTCGGCCTGATGACCTCCGTCCTGATGACGCCGGATGGCCAGATCGTCGAAGCGGAAGCGGCGCACGGCACCGTCACCCGCCATTATCGCGAACATCAAAAGGGCAAGCCGACCTCGACCAATTCGATCGCCTCGATCTTCGCTTGGACCCGCGGCCTCGCCCATCGCGCCAAGCTCGACGGCAATCAGGCGCTGGCCGAGTTCTCGCACACCCTCGAAAAAGTCTGCATCGAGACGGTGGAGACCGGCTTCATGACCAAAGACCTCGCGCTTCTGGTCGGCCCCGACCAGAAGTGGCTGACCACCGAAGGCTTCCTCGACAAGGTCGATGAAAACCTGCGCGTGGCGATGGGCGGCGCATGAAAACACTGATCGCCGGATACCAGAAATTTCGCCGCGAAGTCTGGCCGCACGACAAGGATCATTTCGAGGCGCTGGCCAAGGGGCAGAAGCCGCACACCCTGGTGATTTCGTGCAGCGATAGTCGCGTCGATCCGACGGCGATTTTCAACGTCAGGGCGGGCGAGCTGTTCGTCATCCGCAATGTCGCTTCGGTGGTGCCGCCCTATGAGACCTATGGCGGCTATCACGGCGTGTCGGCGGCAATCGCGTTTGCGGTGATCAATCTCGAAGTCGAGCGCATCGTCGTGTTGGGCCACGAGCATTGCGGCGGCGTCGCTGCGGCGATGGCCGATAACGCGCATAACCTGCCGACGCCGTTCCTGTCGCAATGGGTGTCGCTCTTGGAGCCGGCGATCCACACCTGCAGCGGCGGCGATCCGCTCGACGTCGAATATGAATCGATCCGCCTCTCGCTTGGCCGGCTGATGACGTTCCCCTTCATTGCCGAGCGGGTCGCCAAAGGCGCCCTGCAGCTGATCGGTGCCCATTTCAAGATTTCCGACGGCACGCTGTCGATGCTCGATCCGGCCGATCAGACCTTCAAGCGCATCGCTGAGGCTCCGAACTCTTAGTTCTTTATGTGTTCCGAGGTTGACGCTAGTGTCTCCGCAAAAAGGAGAGGCACATGCTGGGTTATGTCACGATCGGCGCCATCGATGGCGAGGCGTCGGGCAAGTTCTATGACGCGGTGCTGGCGCACGTCGGCGACGAGCGCAAGTTCGCCGACAACGGCTGGATCGGCTACGGCCCCAAGGGTTCGGACGGCCACTATTTTTACATCTGCCCGCCGTTCAACAAAGAGCCGGCGACGTCCGGCAACGGCACCATGCTGGCGTTCAAGGCGCCGTCGCAGGAAGCCGTCGACGCGGCGTACGCGGCCGGCATGGCCAATGGCGGCACGGATGAAGGCAAGCCCGGCTATCGTCCGCCGGATGGCGACAAGTTCTACGGCGCTTACTTGCGCGATCCGACCGGCAACAAGATCTGCATCTACATCGCGAAATAATTCTTCGCGACGCGATCAATCATCTTCGCGGTATTCGTAGCGGCGTTGGGCGGCGGCAGCGATCTCGACCGAGGCGATGTCGCCGCGTCCGGCGCGGGCGAGATGGTCCTTGGCGGCGTCGGCGATGTGCTGGCGCAGCTCGGGGTGTTTGCGCGTCAGCATCGTGAAGTCCTCGGCCGACAGCGCCAGCAGACGACAGTTGGTGAGCGCCACGATCGTGGCGCGCCGGTGGGTTTCGTGTAAGAGCGCCAGCTCGCCGAAGAAATCGCCCGGCCCGAACTGCACCCGACGATTGGCGAGTTCGACTTCGACCTCGCCGGAAACGATGAAATACATCGCGTGCGCCGGGGCGCCTTTGACCGAGATGATGGTGCCGCGCGGCACGCTTTGCGAGCGCAGCACGTTCATGATTTCGCCGAGCAGATGGGCGCCCAACTCCTTGAACAGCGGCACCCGCGCCAGCATGCCGAAGGTGACGATGAATTCGCGCTGGTGGATGGTGTTCATGAAGCCGTTGGCGACGATGCCGACCGGCAGCGCCAGAATGCCGAGCCCCGTCACCATGGTGCAGCCGGCGATGATGCGGCCGAGCAGCGTCACTGGCACTTCGTCGCCGTAGCCGACCGTCGTCAGCGTCGTGATCGCCCACCACATCGACGACGGAATGGTGCCGAACTTGTCCGGCTGCACGGCGCCTTCGGCGGCATGCATGGCAGCGGCCGCGAACACGGTGGTGCAGACGATGAGGAGGAGAGTGCCGAACAGCGCCCGCCGCTCCGACATCAAAACCCGTCCCAGCGTCGACAAGGCCGGCGAATAGCGCGCGATCTTAAGGAGTCGCAGCAGCCGCACCATTCTGAGGAAGCGCAAATCGAGGAAGGGGACGAAGACGGTGAAATAAACCGGCGCAAACGCGAAGAAGTCGATGATCATCGTCGGCTTCAGCGCGGCGCCCAGCCGGCCTTTCCAGCGGCCTTCGACAGCCACCAGCGGGTCCTCGATCGCCACCCACAGCCGCAGCACGTACTCGATGGTGAACACCGCCACCGAGAAGACTTCAAAGGCCTCGAGATCGAACCAATAGGGCTCGCGGATCGACGGCACGCTTTGCAGCGTGAACGCCACCACATTGGCAATGATGAGGACGATCAGGAATACTTCGATCAACGTGCCGAGGGAACCGTGCGCCGGCCCGCCTTCGAGCACGAGATACACACGGCGGCGGAACCCTTTGTAACGGTCGCGTGCCACCCGTTTCACCCGGCGAGTTTGGCCTCGATGGCAGCAAGCGCCGCAGCCGCTTTGGCGCCATCAGGACCGCCGGCTTGGGCCATGTCGGGACGGCCGCCGCCGCCCTTGCCGCCCAAAGCTTCCGCCCCCGTCCGCACCAGATCGACCGCACTGACCTTTTTCGTCAGGTCATCGGTGACGCCCACCACGATCGAAGCCTTGCCGTCGCTGACCGCCACGAAGACGACCACGCCGGAGCCGATCTTGGTCTTGGCCTCGTCTGCGAGGCCTTTCAAATCCTTCGGCGATACGCCTTCGACGACGCGCGCCACCAGCTTGAGCCCGCCGACCTCTTTGACGTCGCTCTCGGCGCCGCCTTGGGCGGGACCGGCCAGCGCCAGCGCCTTCTTGGCGTCGGTCAGTTCGCGTTCGAGACGGCGGCGTTCGTCGGCCAATTGCGCCACGCGCGCCGGCAGTTCGGCCGGGCTGGTCTTGAGGGCCGCCGCGGCTTCGCGCGCCAGTCCGGATTGATGCGCCAGATACTGACGCGCGCCTTCGCTTGTCAGCGCCTCGATGCGGCGCACGCCCGATGCCACCGCGCTTTCGGACAGGATCGTGAAGAGGCCGATATCGCCCAAGCGATGGACATGGGTGCCGCCGCACAGTTCGACCGAATAGGGCTTGTCGTCATCCACGCCCATGGTGAGAACGCGGACTTCGTCGCCGTACTTTTCGCCGAACAGCGCCATGGCGCCGGTCGCGATCGCCTGCTCGGTCGGCATCAGCCGGGTGGCCACGTCGCTGTTCTGTCGCACCACGGCATTGACCAGGTCTTCGACCTTCACCAGCTCCTCCGCCGTCACCGGCTTGGGATGGCTGAAGTCGAAGCGCAGATGTTCGGGGCCGACCTGCGAGCCTTTTTGCGCCACATGCGGTCCGAGCACGCGCTTCAGCGCGGCCTGCAACAGATGGGTCGCCGAATGGTTGGCGCGGGTGGCGCGGCGGCGTTCGCTGTCGACTTTGAGATCCAGCGAGTCGCCGACGGCGATTTCGCCCTTGGTCACGTCGACGACATGGACATGCAGCGCGCCGAGCTTCTTCTCGGTGTCGACCACAGTGCCTGCGGCCTTGGGTGAAGCGACGGTGCCGTGATCGCCGACCTGACCGCCCGACTCGCCGTAGAACGGGGTCTGGTTGGTCAGAATGCGCACGGTCTCGCCGGCTTTGGCCGACTTGACGCGCTCGCCGTCCTTGAAGATCGCCAGCACCGTACCTTCGGCTTCTTCGGTGTCGTAGCCGAGGAACTCGGTCTTGCCGAATTCGTCCAGGAGCGCGAACCACTGGGTGTCGGTCGCCGCTTCGCCGGAGCCGGCCCAGGCTTTGCGCGCTTCGGCGCGCTGGCGGTTCATCGCGTCGGTGAAGCTGGCGACATCGACGCCGATGTGGCGCGACTTAAGGGCATCCTGGGTGAGGTCCAGCGGGAAGCCATAGGTGTCGTAGAGCTTGAAGGCGGTTTCGCCGTCCAGCGTGTCGCCCTTGCCGAGCGTCGTGGTGGCTTCGTCGAGCAGCTTGAGGCCGCGCGCCAGGGTTTCGCGGAAGCGGGATTCTTCCAGCTTCAAGGTTTCGACGATCAGCGCCTGACCGCGCCCGAGTTCGGGATAGGCCTCGCCCATTTCAGCGACCAGCGCCGGCACCAAGCGGTACATCAGCGGGTCCTTGGAGCCGATCAGATGGGCATGGCGCATGGCGCGGCGCATGATGCGGCGCAGCACGTAGCCGCGGCCTTCGTTCGACGGCAGGACGCCTTCGGCGATCAGGAACGAAGCGGCGCGCAGATGGTCGGCGATGATGCGATGGCTGGCGCGGACTTCGTCGCTATTGCCGCGCGCGCCCGAGAATTCGACTGAGGCGGCGATCAGATGGCGGAATAGGTCGGTGTCGAAGTTGTTGGTGACGCCTTGCAGGATGGCGGCGATGCGCTCCAGCCCCATGCCGGTGTCGATCGACGGCCGCGGCAGGTCCACGCGGGTGTTCTCGTCGATCTGCTCAAACTGCATGAAGACGAGGTTCCAGAATTCGAGGAAGCGGTCGCCGTCTTCATCCGGCGAGCCGGGAGGGCCGCCGAACAGGGCCGGGCCCTGATCGATGAAGATTTCCGAGCAATAGCCGCACGGCCCGACCGGGCCCATCGCCCACAGGTTCGACTCATGGCCGATGATGCGGTCATCCGACAGGCCGGAGATCTTCTTCCACAAGCCGCGGGCTTCTTCGTCCTTGGGATAGACCGTGACGTAGAGCTTGTCCTTCGGCAGGTCGATCGTCTTGGTGACGAAGTCCCAGGCGAAGGTGATCGCCTGCTCCTTGAAGTAGTCGCCGAACGAGAAGTTGCCCAGCATCTCGAAGAAGGTGTGATGGCGCGCGGTATAGCCGACATTGTCGAGATCGTTGTGCTTGCCGCCGGCGCGGACGCATTTCTGCACCGTGGTGGCCCGGTTGTACGGTCGCTTCTCCGCGCCCGTGAACACGTTCTTAAACTGCACCATGCCGGCATTGGTGAACAGCAACGTCGGGTCGTTGCGCGGCACCAGCGGCGAGGACGGGAGCACGGCGTGATCGCGATCGCGGAAGAACGCCAGGAATGCGGAGCGGAGATCGGCAAGACTTGTCATGGAGACCTTTTAGCTGTGGCTTAAATCCTTGTCATCCCGGGCTTGGCCTGCGCAGCCGGGCCGCGGCAAAACGGCCGGTCGGCAGAACCCCTCTGATCATCATGGCCGGCTCGGCGGGCGGCCATGATGGGAATGGGTGAAAGAGGAAGGGGCGCAGCGGTTGCCCGCTACGCCCCTGGAGTCGCTCCCTCATGCCAATAAGGGAACAGACGTCTAAAACTGGTCGCGCGGAGAGCTTTACCCCTCCGCCGCCTCCGAATCTTCGCCGCCGAGGGCCAAAGCCTGGCCGATCAGGCCGGCATTCTGGCGGACTGCCGCCTCGATAGCGTTGGCAATGTCCTGATTCGCGGCCAAATAGCCCTTAGCCGCTTCGCGGCCTTGGCCGATGCGGGTGCCGTCATAGGAGAACCAGGAGCCCGACTTTTCCACAATCCCGGCTTTGACGCCGAGGTCGAGAAGCTCGCCGGTCTTGGAGATGCCCTGGCCGTACATAATGTCGAACTCGACCTGCTTAAAGGGCGGGGCGACCTTGTTCTTGACCACTTTGACGCGGGTCTGATTGCCGACCACCTCGTCGCGGTCCTTGATGGCGCCGATGCGGCGGATATCGAGTCGCACCGAAGAATAGAATTTCAGCGCATTGCCGCCGGTGGTGGTCTCCGGGTTGCCGAACATGACGCCGATCTTCATGCGGATCTGATTGATGAAGAGGACGATGGTGTTCGACTTGGAGATCGAGCCGGTCAGTTTGCGCAGGGCCTGGCTCATCAGGCGGGCCTGCAGGCCGGGCAGCTGGTCGCCCATCTCGCCTTCGAGTTCGGCTTTTGGGGTCAGCGCCGCGACCGAATCGATCACCACGATGTCGACGCCGCCCGAGCGCACCAGGGTATCGGTGATTTCGAGGGCCTGTTCGCCGGTATCGGGCTGGGAAATCAACAACTCGTCGACGTCGACGCCCAATTTGCGGGCGTAAATCGGGTCCATGGCATGTTCGGCGTCGATATAGGCCGCCGTGCCACCCTTTTTCTGGACTTCGGCCACCGCATGTAGGGCCAGGGTGGTCTTGCCCGAGGATTCCGGACCGTAAATCTCAATGACGCGCCCGCGCGGCAGGCCGCCGATGCCGAGCGCGATATCGAGCCCTAGCGAACCGGTCGAAACCACGTCCGCCTGGGTGACCGGCTCCTTCTGGCCGAGCTTCATCACGCTGCCTTTGCCGAAGGCGCGGTCAATCTGCGACAGCGCGGCCTCAAGGGCGCGCTTCTTATCGGTGTTGTCTTCTTTGCCCACGACGCGCAACGGTGCCTGACTCATCAGTTCCGCTCCCTATAGACCACGGCACGGCGCCCATTCCCAATGAATTTCGCACCGCCGTTATGCGTGCCAGAGTACATGTTTTGTTCTAGATGACAACCCGCTACATACAGCCCTGATTCCACGAAAAAATACCGGATCATGTTCGCGTCGTGTTCTTGAGAATGAGCAGCAAGGGAAATGTCCCTCGTTAACACTGTGGATTAGGGGCCTGTGACCTTCCCGGCGATTCGGCCCAGGGGGTGATTCCAGTAAGCCTCCGGCAAGAGTCGCAAGCCTAAGGTGCGGTCTGCTAACGTTCGGAGTCCGCCATGGCGGTCCATCTTGCCCCGATCGGAATTGCCACGCTCGACGAGCAGCATCTCGAGATGGGCGGGATGTTGCGGGCTTTTCAGATCGCCATCATCCGGGGGTGTCCGGCCGCGGAGATCCGCGCCATGGTGGAATCCTCGCTGGCGGCCTTGTGTGCCCATTGCCGGCACGAAGAAGCCTTGATGGAAAAGAGCGCCTATCCTGAAGCGGCGGCCCACCGGCTCGATCATGAACGGCTGGTCCTGGCGGCGGCGGCTTATAGCGAAGACGTGCTGCATCACCGTCAGCCGACGGAAGTGCTGAACGAACACGGCGATCTTCTGCGCAGC
The DNA here is from genome assembly GCA_023259375.1 of Alphaproteobacteria bacterium. Taxonomy (GTDB): domain Bacteria; phylum Pseudomonadota; class Alphaproteobacteria; order Micropepsales; family Micropepsaceae; genus Rhizomicrobium. The sequence goes on along the minus strand of JAHFQC010000041.1, from coordinate 18,133 downwards.
ATATTCGTCGCCCACATGGACCGGGACGACCGCGCCCTGGCGCAGCACCTCGTCCGCATGGGATTAGGGTAAGGCGCCGGTTACCGCCGCGCCTAAACTTGTAACAACTTCCCGCGCAAATCCCGCGTTTCCCCATGGAGGCAGCGCCAACCCGCTCTGCCTTTCCGGTAAGCACTGTGCAACCCCGCCGCTTTACCTTGGCGGGACTTTAGGTGGGAGCGGAACATGGATCGTTACGCAGACGTACTATCGCTCGGCGTGAAAACAATGGACACCGAACACCGCCATCTTGCCGCGTTGTTCGACGACTTTGCTGCCGCTCTGAAGGAGGGCGCCCCGCGCGAGCGGGTCAACACCATTGTCGAACAGGCCCTGGCCGCCACCAACGAGCACTTCGATTCCGAGGAACGGCTGATGGAAAAAGCCAGCTATCCCGAGATCGAGGAGGAAAAACGTCAGCATCGCATGCTGCGGATGAAAATGACGACGCTCGCCGGCGACATCCTCAACATGGGCACCTGCGATCCGATCACGCTGGAAAACATCGGTGCGATGCAGCAGCTCCTGTATGAACACATGGATGGGCCCGATCGCGATCTCGCCAATTACTTGATCCCGCGCGGCATCCAATAAGCATCGCGATCACGCGCCGCGCATCGGTGCACGTGCCGGTGCGCGCGCGTTTGCGAGGCCAGCAGCGATTGCCGCCATCTTTCGGAAAATACCTATTGCTGCAGTAAACACCCTGCAACCTGTCGCCTTCATCCTTGGTGCGCGCGAAACCACAAGTTGGAGCGTCTGCCATGGACAGGAAAGCCGATACGCTTACGCTCGGTGTCAACGCAATCGACCGCGAACACCACGCCTTGCTCAGCCTGCTTGCGAAATTCGTCGCCTTTCTCAAGGCCGAGGTCGATGCGGAAATCGCCCTTGCCGTGCTGCGCGAGGCGATGGCCGCAGGTAATGCTCACATGGAACATGAAGAAGAGCTGATGGCCGAAGCGGGTTATCCCAAGGTCGAAGAACACAAGCGGTGCCATCGCACCGCGCGGCTGACCTACACCACGCTGATGAGCGATATCCTCGCATTCCGGGCGCACGATCCGGCTTTGCTGGAACAGTCCGCCCAGATCGAGAAGCTGTTGCTGCAGCACATCGGCGGGCCCGACCGGGACTTTGCCGAATATCTCAAGGCGCGCGGCGTCAACTGAAGCGCGGAGCCCGGCTACGAGGAGCCTTGTCCGGGTTCGCGACTTCTATCATCGAAGCCAGAACCGGCAGCACCGGTGTCCGAGCCGTCCGTCCAAACCGCCGCGGCCCGATCCGCGCCGCATTCTGTGCGCGCTTTTGTTCATGGTGAACGGCTCTTGGCGATGGCGACCTTGGTCAGTATCGGGGCTACACGCGGGTAACTGTGCCGTTTTCAGACAAGCGCACGGGTAAATTGCAATGTTTGCAATGATACCCAAATGAACGCGCAATTCGTACGCATTGCAGCCTTGGTTGCGCCACAAGCGGACTGCATTTCCAAGTTGCCGCAACGGGGACGCAACGCCCGGCCGGCGCTCCATTGATGCGGGAAATGCGAATGAAGACGATCGTCGCTGTCTATTCGGTGACTGTGGGCGTTGTGATGCTGGCGCTGTGGGGCTGGTTCTGGGCCACCGGCGCGATCCCTGAGATGACGACCAAGCCGTGGGAAATCGCCATGCATTTGACGGCGGAATTCACCACGGCCGGCCTTCTCATCGCCAGCGGTATCGGTCTCTGGTTCGGCGCGCGCTGGGCGACGCAACTCAACGTCTTTGCCTCGGGCATGCTGGTCTACAGCCTGATCCAGAGCCCGGGATATTACCTGCAGAAGAACGCGATGCTGTTCGTCGCGGTGTTTGCCGCCGCGTTCTTCGTCACGGTCGTGATTTCGCCCGCCTTCAAGCCCCAGCAGCCGACATCCTGATCGCACCTTCGATGAAGGTGGCGACGTCGTTGTTGAACCGCTCCGGCATGGTCTGCGCGAGGCCGTGCGGCGCACCGGGATAGACCTTCAGCTCCGATCCCTTGACCAGCTTGTAGGCCTTCTCCGCCGCCGCCGCGATCGGCACGATCTGATCGTCGTCGCCGTGAATGAAGAGGGCCGGCTTGTCGATCTTCTTCAGATCCTCGGTGTAGTCGACTTCCGAGAATTCGTGGATGCAGTCGTAAGCGGCCTTGATCGCGCACATCATGCTTTGCGACCAGAACGCGTCGCGCAGACCTTCCGATACGGCGGCGCCGTCGCGGTTGAAGCCATAGAACGGCAGCGACAGGTCGCGGTAGAACTGCGCCGGATTGGTCGAGACGCCCTGGCGGATGCTGTCGAACACTTCTTTCGGCGTGCCTTCAGGATTGGAAGCCGTCTTCAGCATCAAGGGCGGCACGGCGCCGACGAACACCATCTTGGCGATGCGGCTGGTGCCGTGACGGCCGGCGTAGTGGGCGATCTCGCCGCCGCCGGTCGAATGCCCGATCAGGATCGCATCCTTGACGTTCGCCGCTTCCATCACCGCCGCCAGATCGTCGGCATAGGTGTCCATGTCGTTGTGATCCCAGGTCCGCTCGGAGCGGCCGTGGCCGCGGCGGTCGTGAGCGATGACGCGATAGCCGCGGCGGCCGAAGTGCAGGAACTGCGCGTCCCAGGCATCGGCATTGAGTGGCCAGCCGTGAGAAAATACGATCGGCTGACCCGATCCGCCGTCCTTGTAAAAGATCTTCGTGCCGTCTTTGGCTGTGGCGAAAGGCATTTCCGGCTCCTTGAATGGGGGGAGCGGCGATTAACGCATGACACCCTCGCTACGGGAAGAATAATCGGCAGCAAGAATGCATGTTTATCGTGACGCCGCGTAAGACGTCGCGACATGGCGCCGTCGCGTCACGATCCGCGCGTTGCGCTTCCTCAGCCAGATCACGATTCCGGTCACCGACAGCGTCGCCACGGCAAGTCCGGCAAGGCAGATGAGAATGCGTCCCGGCCAGCCGAGAATGCGGCCCGAATGAAGCTGGTACTGCATGCCGGCATAGATGTCGGCGAGCCGTCCTCGGCCAGCCTGTTGGTGCAGCAGGCGCGCACCGGTCTGGTCATCGAACACGATGGTCGAAAGACCAAAGCCGTCGAGGCCTTTGTCGCCGCGCGCGCCATAACTGACGCCGACAGCGCCGGGCTCGCGAAACACCCATTGCGGCCGGTCCATCTCGCCAGCGAGGCGCAGCGCATCATCGAACGAAAGGCGCGGCGCGCGTGCAACGGCGGGTGGGTGCAAGTCTCCATACGTGGGTGACAGGGGCGTGAAGGTTTTGAGCAGCGGACGGAATACTTGTTCGGGAAGATTGAGCGCCACGCTGCTGGTCGCCAGGATGAACAGCACCGCCCATAGCCACAGCCCGCCGGCGCGATGCAGATCGAATTGCAGCCGGTACGCGCTGGCGCCGCGTTTGATCCGCCACGACGTCTGCCATTTGCTCCAGAACGGCGCTCCCCGCGGCAAGGTCAGCACGAAGGCGACAAAGCAATCGATGCTCCACAAGCAGGCGATGACGCCCATCAGCAACACGCCCCAGACACCGGGCAGCTTGAGCGAATAGTGGAAGAGATAAATCATCGGCATGAGGTTCGGGCGCGACAAGCCCGCTTCGCCCCATTTGCGTTTGCCAAGTACGTTGCCGGTGGCGGGATCGGCGAACACCTGATCATAGGCCAGCGCCTTGCCGCTGACCCAGACTTCGCTCGCCCGTCCGGCTGCCGGGATCGACAGCATCGTGACATGGGTGCCGGGCAGTTGCGCTTCCACCCGCGCCGCCAAGGTTGAAGGCGACACGCGTTGCGCCGTCACCGGTGCATTGAACAAGTCCGGGTTCAGCGCGCGATCCAGTTCCTGATAGAACACGATCAGGCTGCCGGTGAGACCGGCGATGGCGAGAAATCCCGCCGTCGTCAGCCCCACCCAGCAATGCAGGCGAGCGAAAACCGCGCGCATCACAGCCGGTAGCTCAGCTTGGCTTCGATCGTGCGCGGGAAGCCGGGCTGGACGTAGGTGTCGTTGTATGAGCCGGAGAAATAGCGTTCGTTGAAAAGATTCTTGAACGAGAGCTGCAATTGGGCGTCGCCATAGGCATAGGCGATGTCGGCGTTGACGAGGGTGTAGGCGGGCAGGCGGAAGGTGTTGGGCAGATCGCCCGCCATGCCGGAATAATGATAGACCCCGCCCGCCAGCGACAATCCTTCAAGCGCGCCATCGAAGGCATAGCGGGTCCAGGCGCCGACACTGTGCTTGGGGGCGTTGCGCAGCTGGTCGCCGATCATCGCGGGGTCGGTGTCCGCGATCACCGCCGCATCGGTATAGGCATAGGTGAAGATCGCCTGCCAGTTGGCATCGATCTGGAAGCGGCTGTCGAATTCGAAGCCGCGGCTGCGCTGCTTGCCCGCTTGCGTGTAGAAGAACGGATGGGCGATGTCCGAGGTCGAGACGTTGTTGCGCGTCAGGTAATAGAGCGAAGCGGTGAGATCGATCTTGCCGTCCATCAGGCTCGCTTTGACGCCGGTTTCCCATTGGCGGCCGGTTTCCGGCTTGAGCGCGTCGCCGGTAACGGTGGTGCCGCTCTGCGGCAGGAAGGATTCGCTGTAGCTGGCGAATACCACCGTTTTCGGCGCCACCTCGTAGGTCAGCCCAAGGCGCGGCGTGAAGGCGACATCGGTGACGCGCGCCGCGCCGCTGCCCGATTGTGCATCGTCCCAGCGCAGCGAGCCGGTGAGCGTGAAGCCGCCGTAGCTGACGTGATCCTGCAGATAAACGCCGAGATCGTGCAGGCTGTCGTCGGTCGCGGTGAACAGCGAATAGGCCGGCATCGGCCGGTGATACGTGGGGTGGAACAGATCGATCGTCATGTAGGCGTTGGGATCGCTGTAATCGATCTGTTGCGAATGCGAATGGCCGTGGGTGATGGAATAATCCGAACCCGCCAGCACGTGATGGCTGAGCGGCCCCGTGCTGAAATCCGCCGCCAGCGACGTATCGGTTGTGATCATGGTGCCGTAGCTGTCGTAATCGTAGGGATACTGCTTCAGCATCAGCGTCGAACCGGTATCGGCCACCGACGAGGTGTAGAGAATGTTGTTCCAGCGCTGGTCGTTGAAGGTGGTGCGCAGGCGGTGATTGAGGCTGAACACTTCGTTGAAGCGATGGCTGAACTGATAGCCAAGCTGGGTGCGGTTGACCTTGGACTGGTTGTCGTTGCCGAGATTGCCGGTATAGGTCTTGAGCGAATAGGTGCCGTAGGCCGACGGCGTGATGGTGCCGAGTGCGGTCAGCGGCATCGCCATGTTCATGTCGTCGTGCTGATAGGAGGTGAGCAAGGTCAGCGCGGTGTCGGCGTCGATAGTCCAGGTGAAGGACGGCGCGATATAAACCCGGTCGTTGCCGCTCGCATGATCGACGAAACTGCCGTCATGGCGATAGGTCGCCACCAGCCGGGCGGCGAGATCGGACGCGAATGGCCGGTTGCCGTCGAGGGTGAATTCGTACGACGCGTAAGAGCCGTAGGCGCCGCTGAGCGCCAGGAAGGCCTCGTCGGTCGGCCGCTTGGAGACGAAATTGACGAGGCCGCCGAGCGCCCCTTGGCCGTACAGCGCCGACGCCGGACCTTTCACCACCTGGATCTCTTGCAGCCCGGAAAGCTCAGCATTGACGTCGACATAGGAGTCGAGCCGCATGCCGTCGAGATAAATGTAGCCCGAGGCATCGAAACCGCGGATGCGGAAATAGTCGTAGGTGGAATAGTAGCCGCCGCCCGCAACACCGGCGACGTTGCGCAAGGCTTCGTCGAGCCGGGTGACGTTCTGCGCCGCCAAAAGATCGGCCGACAGGATCTGGATGTTCTGCGGCGTCTCCAAAAGCGGGGTCTGCCCGCGGACATCGAGTTCCAGCGATTGGCCGGTAACAGTGACGGTTTCCCCGACGTCCGCAGCCGTCGCCCGAGCGGGCGAAAATCCGAGAGCCAGGATCGATACGGAAGCGGCCCAGACCGCCCTTTGTGTAAGCGTGAGATTGTGACGCGTTCTCATTATACCCCTCTAAAAGTTCCTGTTGAGAGTGTGTCGCATTCTCACGTTAACAGCAGAAGCCGAGGCGTTTGACAAGTAGCGCTACCAACCCTTTTGCGAGGCTGGAAAAGGCCGTTAAAATTCAGCTGGTTGGAAGACAAATTTCCGCCACGGAAACTGCTAGCGGCGGTTGCGCGGGGCCGAACGTTACCGCGGGAAGTGACGCCCGCTCACGGTTTTTGGGCTCAGGAGCGGGTTGCGCTGGCGGCGATCCAGCCTTCCGGCTGGCCGTGGCCGACCTGCAGCCAGACGCCTTGGCGCGAAAAGACCGTAAAGCTGTCGCCCTGATGGGCGGTACCGATCTTTTCGGATTTGCGCGACGGCTCCGCCTTCAATGCCGTGCTGCGTTTGGCGATGGTCACCGTTTCCGCGGCTGGTGCTTGTGCGACGGGCGCGACCGCCGGTGCCGCTGCGACGGGTGTTGCAGTGACGGGTGCCGGGGCCCGCGGGGTCTTCAAACCGAAAAACGCCAGTGCGCCGCCGCCGAGCGCCAGCGCCACCACCAGCATCGGCAGCAGCGACGAACGCTTGCGTCCGGCTTCCGGCGCCTGTTGTTCATGGCCTTCGCCGTCGATCCTTGTGCGATAGGACACGCCGCTGCCCGGCAGGCCGACATTGGCGTAGGTACCCTTCTTGCCGACGGTGACCGAAGCGCCGCGCACGCCGACCGTGGTCGACACGCCGCTGCGGCTCAAATTCAACCGCACGCCCGGCAACAGCTTCACCGTCCGACGAAACCTGAAACCCATCGCTTACCCCTGCCGCTTCGGCACCGGCGCGCCCGACAAAACCTCTTTGACCTTCGCTGCCAACTGCTTGAGGCCGAACGGCTTGGGCAGGAAGTGGAGGTCTTCGGCTTTCTCGTCGTTGCGGCGGAAGGCTTCTTCGGCGTAGCCGGACATGAAGATGATCTGCATGTCGGGACGGATGCGGCGGACTTGGCGCACCAGGGTCGGGCCGTCCATGTTCGGCATCACCACGTCGGTGATGAGAAGATGGATCGGCGCCTTGCCGCTGCGCACTTCTTCGAGGGCTTCTTCGCCGCCCGAGGCTTCGATCACATTGTAGCCGCGCATGCGGAGCGCGCGGGCCGCGAAGCTCCTCACCGCTTCTTCGTCTTCGACCAGCAGAATGGTGTCCTGGCCGGTGACGTCGCGCGGCGCGGTGCGTTCCTTTTCCTCGGCGATGGCGTTCTGATCGATGTCGTGGCGCGGCAGCCAGATGCGGAACGTCGTGCCCTGGCCGACTTCGGAATCCACCGTGATGAAGCCGCCGGTCTGCTTGACGATGCCGTAGACGGTGGCCAGCCCGAGGCCGGTGCCCTGGCCGACCGGCTTGGTGGTGAAGAAGGGATCGAAGATCTTGCCGACGATTTCGGGCGGAATGCCGGTGCCGGTATCGGCGACTTCGATACGGACGTAATCGCCCGGCGGCATGATGGCGGTGCCGAGCGCGACCGGATTTTTCGCCGTCTCGTTGGCAGTGCGGATGGTGACGGTGCCGCCGTTGGGCATGGCATCGCGGGCGTTGACGACCAGATTGATGATCGCGTTGGAAAGCTGCGCTTCGTCGGCATGGACCGGCCAGATATCGGCGCCGTGTTCGAGCTTCAGTTCGACGCCTTCGCGCAAGAGGCGGCGCAGCATTAGCGCCAGTTCGCCGACCACATCGCGGACCGCCAGCACCTTCGGCTGCATGGTCTGCTTGCGCGAGAACGCCAGCAGCTGCCCCACCAGGGTGGCGGCACGCAGCGCGTTCTGGTGGATTTCGTTGATTTCCTTGAACGAGGGATCACCCGCCTGATGGCGCATCAACAAGAATTCGGAATTGCCGATGATGACCGTGAGCAGGTTGTTGAAGTCATGCGCCACGCCGCCGGCGAGCTGGCCGACCGCCTGCATCTTCTGGCTTTGGGCGAATTTGATCTCGAGCGCTTTCTGCTCGGAGATGTCGAGCAGATAGAGAACGGCTTTGCCGCCGGGCGCGGGATGGGCGAACAGCTCGGCCATGCGGTCGCCTTGCCCGGCCGCCCGCACTTCGACGGCGCCGAGATTGGTCTCGCCTTTGGCCGCCTTGGCGATCAGGTCGAGGGCGCGGCCGCGGTCGTTGGGATCGATCAGATCGGCGAACGGGTGGCCAACCTGGGCCGACGCGAAGAAATGGCGGAACGCGGCATTGGATTCGCTGAGCTTGCTGGCGCCATCGGTGAAGGCGACGCCCATCGGGGCATCGCGGAAGACGTCGCCGGTAAAGGCGGCAACCGGCTTGACCTCTTCGGCTTTGGCGCGCTGCGAGGTGGGGGCGAGGCGCGGGGTGAACCACCATACCGATTGGTTATCCGACAGCGGGCGCACCGCGGCGACGATTTCGAGGCCCGGCGCCACCGGGAAAGTCTCTTCCCGCACCGTGGCTTCGCCCGCCGCTTTGGTCAGGCGGTATAGCACGGCCGCCGAGGGCTCGCCGGCCAAGGCCAGTTCGGGCGGCGCCGGAGCGGCGCCTTCTTCGGTCCCGGCCATGCGGCGGTAGACGTCGTTGCAGTCGAGCACGGCGCCGTCGGGGGCGGTCACCGCCCAGGCGACATTGGCGCGCGATGCGGCTTCGGCGATGCGGCGGATATCGCCTTGCGACAGCCATTTGCGCTGGGCCATGCCGAACAGCAGCACCAGTCCGAGGACGGCGATACCGAGGAGCAGGGCAAAGCCCGCCCATTGGGCTTGCGCGGGAACGGCGATTGCCAGGATTGCGGCGGTCAGGGCCAGGGCGACAAAAGCGGCTGCGACCCAGCGCCATTTGCCGCTCGGCACGCCCAGGGACGAGTCGATGATGCTTGCCATGCTGATTCGGACCTCTCGGCACAGTATGAATTTTTTCTGCCCCGGGAAAGCGCGGACAAATCACGCCATTTTCGCGCCCGTCGAAGCGGGATATAACGCTACTGATACCGGTACCAGAAATAGGGTTTGAAATGACGGGAAATGCAATGCGTCGGGCAGAATGGGTGGCTTTTGCCGCCGTGGTGTGGACGGCGGCGGCAGTTGCGGCGCCGCAATGGGTGACGAGCTGGTCGACGGCGCAACAGATCGTCGAGCCCAACAACATGCTCGCCCCCGCCGACATGACCGGCGCCACGGTGCGCCAGATCGTGCGCCTGTCGATCGGCGGCACGGGCTATCGCCTGCTGTTGTCGAACACGTTCGGCACCCAGCCGCTGCACCTGAAGGCCGTTCATGTCGCCAAATCGCTGGGCGCCGGCGCCATCGATCCGGCCAGCGACCGCGCTTTGACCTTCGCCGGCAAGCCGGACGTCACCATTCCGGCCGGCGCGACCTGGCTGTCCGATCCGGTGAGCCTGCCGCTGGCGGCGTTCGCCGATGTCGCCATCTCGATCGCCTACGACGCCGCCCCGGTGGTCGAAACCGGCCATCCCGGCTCGCGCCAGACCTCCTATATCCTGGCGGGCGATCACACCGCCGATGCCAGCCTGGCCGGCGCCAAGACGGTCGATCACTGGTATCAGATCGCCGCCATCGACGTGCTGACCGCGGCGCCGAAGGCCGGTGCCGTCGTCGCGCTGGGCGATTCCATCACCGACGGGCGCGGCTCGACCACCAACGGCAACGACCGCTGGACCAACATCCTGGCCGAGCAGCTGGCGGCGAATAAGCTTCCCGCCACCGCGGTGCTGAATGCCGGCCAGGGCGGCAACTGCGTCCTGGTGCAGTGCATCGGCCCCAATGCGATTTCGCGGATCGAGCGCGATGTGCTGGCGCCGGCCGGCGTCAAGGCGGTGATCGTGTTCGAAGGCATCAACGATCTCGGCCGCTTGACGATCGATCATCCGGTCGCCGCCGAGGAGCATACGGCGCTGGTGGAAAACCTGATCGCCGGCTACCGCCAGATCGCGACCCGCGCTCACAGCCGCGGTCTCAAGGCCTATATCGGCACCATCCTGCCTTATATGGGCGGCGCTTATTATCACCCCGACGCGGTCAATGAAGCCGACCGCACCGCAGTGAACACCTGGATCCGCACCCAGCAGGAGTTCGACGGCGTGATCGATTTCGATGCCGCGCTACGCGATCCGGCCCGTCCCAGCTATCTTTTGCCGGCCTACGACACCGGCGACAGTTTGCATCCTTCGGCGGCGGGATATCGTGTTATGGGAGCGCTGGCGGCCAGGGTGGTGGGCGCGAAGGCCAAGTAACACGGGGGCAAAGATGAAACGGGCTGTGATCGCGGCGGCGCTTTTGCTGTCGGTATCCGCCGCGGCCGAGCCAAAGATCGCGGTCACGTTCGACGACCTGCCGGTGCATGGCACTCTGCCGGACGGCATGACGCGGCTCCAGATCGCCCAGCAGGTGATCGATGCGCTCAAGGCGGCCGGCATTCCGCCGACCTACGGCTTCGTCAATGCCTCATTGATCGACAAGGAGCCCGCCGCGGCACCGGTGCTGAATTTGTGGCGCGGTGGCGGCAATCTGCTCGGCAATCATACCTTCGCCCATCCCGGTCTGTCGCAGATCACCACCGCCGATTACGAGACCGAGATCGTCCGCAACGAGCCGGTGATTGCCGCTGCGGCGGAGACGAGCGATTGGCACTGGTTCCGCTATCCCTTCCTCGATGAAGGCAAGGATGCCGTGCAGCGGGCCGAGATCCGCGGCTTTCTCGCCGGACGCGGCTATCGCATTGCCACCGTCGGCACCGGCCTCAACGATTGGGATTATCCCGCGCCGTACGCGCGCTGCCTCGCCAAGAACGACACCGCCGCGATCGCCAAACTGGAAGCGATGTATCTGAAGCGGGCGGAAGACGGGTTGGTCTATTCGCGCGCGCTCGCAACCGCCGCGTACGGCCGCGATGTTCCCTATGTGTTGTTGCTGCACATCGGCTCGTTCCAGGCCCACATGCTGCCGCGGCTGCTTGCCCAATACCAAGCCAGCGGGGCCACTTTCATCAGCCTCGACGAAGCCGCCGCCGACCCGCTCACCCGCGCCTACTTTGATCCGGCGCTTCCGGCGCCGCAGTCGATGGAGAAGGCTGTCGCCGACCGCGGCCTGCCCGTGCCGCCGCAACCGTCGGGACAGGCCGACGTGCTCGACGCGATCTGCAAATAGTCAGCGCAGAGCGTCTTTCATGCACTTGCGAAACGCGGCGAGGTCGACGCCTTTGATCACCCGGGCGTTGGCGTCTGGGGCTTTGCCGAGAGCGGGATCGGCGATCTCTTGTTTCGGCACGCGCGGCGAGGACACGCTGGAATAGGCGCGCGTCAGCATCGAATCGAGTTCGATCTGGACCAGGCAGTCGGCGGTTTCAGTGACGACGCCGGGAACGAGGGCGCAGGCGCTGGTCAGCGCATCGGGATGCACCGTGCCGGCGTGGCCGTAATGATTGCGGCTGAACTGCACCTGAGACTCGTTGACGGTGGTGAAGAAGTCCGCTTTCGCCGTGCCCATGGCGGCGACTTCGGCGAGATCTTCTTCCGTCATCAGGCTGGAGGACAGCGACAAGGTCCAGGTGACGAGCGAAATGTCGAACCCGGCGTTGAACACCATCGCAGCGGCTTCGGGATCGACATAGAAATTGTATTCCGCCGCCGGCGTGACATTACCGACGCCGTTGTCGGTGCCGCCCATGATCCAGAGATGCTTGAGCGCCGTGGCGATGCGCGGCTCCATGGTGGCGGCCACCGCGATGTTGGTCAGCGGCGCCTGGGCGATCATGGTGATCTCACCGGGGTTGTTCATCACGGTTTCGATGATGGCGTCGACTGCGTGCTTCTTTTCCGGGCGCTGCTTGGTGCGGGCGAAGCAGGCATTGCTCATGCCGTCGGCGCCGAACACGTAGGCGGCATTGACGTGCTCGCGCAGCAGCGGCTTGGGGCAGCCGGGATAGACCGGCACCTTGCCGCCGAGGCCGGCGACTTCCAGCGTCTTCAGCGCGTTCTCGATCTGCTGCTCGAACACGATGTTGCCGTTGCAGATCGTCACCGCCTCGAGCGTGACATCGGGCTGGGCCGCCGCCAGCAGAATCGAAAAACAGTCGTCGCCCGCCGTGTCGGTATCGATGATGAGACGCATCGCCTTGCCATGCTGAAATCGCGCCCGACCCTGCCTGAGGCGTGCGGTCAAGGCAACTGCGGCATGGTTTTAGTTGCCGCGCAGCTTGCCGGTCAGTTTCATCACATAGCCGATGACCTGCGCCACCGCCTTGAAATGCTCGACCGGGATCGCTTCGTCGACCTCGACGGTGGCATAGAGCGCGCGCGCCAGCGGCGGGTTTTCGACGATCGGCACGTTGTTCTCCTTGGCGACTTCGCGGATGCGCAAGGCGAGCGCATCGACGCCTTTGGCGACGCAGAGCGGGGCCATGGTCTTGCCGGTTTCGTATTTCAACGCCACCGCGTAATGGGTCGGGTTGGTGATGACGACGGTCGCCTTCGGCACTTCGGCGATCATGCGCTTCTTGGCGCGTTCCATCCGGATCTGGCGCAGGCGGCCCTTGACGATCGGATCGCCTTCGGTTTGGCGGAATTCGTCCTTGACCTCCTGCTTGCTCATCTTGTTGCGCTTGATGAACTGGAAGCGCTGGAACATGTAGTCGGCGCCGGCGATCACGGTCATCGCGGCGAGCGAGGCGATCATCAGCTTGATCCAGAGATGATTCATGTCGCCGGCGATCGCTGCGGGCGATTGGGTCAGCATGCCTTCGAGGGTGTCGCGCTCCGGCCATAACTGGGTCCAGATGGCCATGCCGACGATACCGATCTTGACGAGGCCCTTGATCAACGTCGTCAGGCCGTTCATGCCGAACATGCGCTTGAGCCCGCCCAACGGCGAGAGTTTCGAAAGATTCGGCTTGAGCCGTTCGGCGCTGAACCCCGGGCGATGCTGGATGACGTTGGCGGTGACGCCGGCGACCATGAAGAACCCGAGAATGGGTCCCATGATCATGCCAAGTTTCATCAACAACTGGCCCATCAGGATCTGCAGGGCGCCGGGATCGGTGGCGATCTGATCGGGCTCGGCGAGGAAGGTCCGGAACAGGACGATCATCTGCGTCGCCGCGGACTTGGCGAAAATCGCGATCACCAGCGTGGCGGCGAGCAGCAGCACAAGGGTGGTGACTTCGCCGCTAGAGACGATGTCGCCCTGCTCGCGGGCCTGTTCCAACCGCCGTCCTGTCGGTTGTTCGGTTTGTTGTGAGTCGTCGCGATCGTCTGCCATGGCGCGAGCCCCTTAGAGGAGCGCCCCCATCTGGCTGGCATAGAAGTTGAGGAACAGCGTCATCATGGTGCCGAGAATGAGCGCCATGAGGACGAATCCGACCAGGACGTTGAGCGGGGTTACGACGAAGAACACCTGCAACTGCGGCATCATCCGCGCCAGAACGCCGAAGCCGGCGTTGAGGGCAAACGCGAACACGATGAACGGCGCCGCAAGCTGAAAGCCCAAAGCGAACGAGCCCGACACGAAGCGGATCGCCAGTTCCGCCATGTCGCCGGTGGGCAGCGACGTTCCCGGCGGGATCAGATGGTAGGAGCCGGTCACGGCGCCGATGGCGAGATGATGCAGATTGGCGGAGAAGATCATCACCACCGCCAGCAGCGAGATGAAGTTGCCGACCACCGCGCCCTGCTGGCCATGCTGGGTCGGATCGAGGGCTTCGGCATAGGAAAGGCCGATCTGGGCGGCAATGATGGTGCCGGCGATCGAGACCGAACTCATGATAAGGCGCCCCATCGTGCCGATCAGGATACCGACGGTGACTTCCTGGGCGATCAGCGCCACCAGGGCGGCAGTGTTCTGCGGCGCGGTCTGGGGATAGGCCGATTGCACCAAAGGCGCGAGGGCGATGGCAATGCCGAGCGCCAGCAATAGACGGACACGCGCCGGCACATTGGCTTCGCCGATCGGCGGCAGCAGCATCAGCATGGCGCCGACGCGGGCGAAGACGAGCAGATAGACCAGCACCACTCCGGACAGGCTCGCGAGGGTGACGGTCATGACGCGGGCGCTCCGGTAACGTTAATAGGCGGCAATGCGCTGCGTGACGTCATTCCACAGGCTGCCCATGGCGGCACCGGCGAACGGCAGGGTGATCAGGAGCACCACGAAGATGGCGATGATCTTGGGCACGAACACCAGGGTGGCTTCCTGGATCTGGGTCAGCGCCTGCAACAGGCCGATGGCGAGACCGACCACCAGTGCGGTCAGCATCGCGGGGGTGATGACTTCCAAGAGCACGTAGATCGACGAGCGTGCAAAATCGATGGCTTCAGGACCGGACATACGCTCTCCGTCAAATCGGCATGTTGATGATGGACTGATAAGCGGCCACCACCTTGTCGCGGACGGCGACCACCGTATCGAGTGTGACTTCCGCCTGGTTCACGGCGTTGACGACATCGACGATGTCGGCCTTGCCGGTCAGGTGGGCGGTGGCGGCCTGCTCGCCTTTCTTCATCGTCGAGACGGCATCCTTCATCGCATCGGACAGGAAATCGCCGAAGCTGCCGGCTCCCACGGGGGCGGCGCTGGTGGTGGGCGCGCTCTTGGCGCCCATGGCGGCGATGGATTGGTATGCGGCGGCTGCCGCGGCAGGAAGGACGGCCATTTTTCAGCTCACTTCTTCAGAAGATCGACGGTACGCGACAGCGTCGCCTTGGTGGCGTCGATCACCGTGAGATTGGCTTCGTAGGAACGCTGCGCTTCGCGCATGTCCATGATCTCGACCAGGCTGTTGACGTTGGGCAGCTTGATGTAGCCCTTCGAGTCGGCCAGCGGATTGCCCGGATCGTATTGGGTGCGGAATTCGCTCTTGTCTTCGATCGGTTTGCCGCTCTTGACGATTTCGGCGCCGAGCTCGCGATCGAAGTTCGAGGTCATGGTGGGAACCTTGCGCCGGTAGGGCTCGCCGCCCACGGTCGATGCCGCGCTGTTGGCGTTGGCGATGTTCTCGGCGATCGTCTTCATGCGGTCCGATTGGGCCTTGAGCCCCGCCGCCGCAACGGTCATGGAAGTCGAGAAATCCATCTTCAGCTCCCTGTGCTTTCTGTTTCAGCCGGCATCAGCCGCCACCCCGGCCGATCGCGACTTTCATCATCGTGATCGCCTTGCCGTAGATATTGGCCGCTGCCTGGTATTGCGCCTGGGTCTCGGCCACCTTGATCATTTCCGATTCGAGCGACACCGAATTGCCGCCGGCCGGTGCGGCGACATCGGGCGTGTCCTTATATTCGAGCGCGCGCGACGACGCGGTGGTGGCGGAGGCCGCGATATGGCGCGGATTGGTGAGGGCGAGCGAGGTGGTCGACCCCGACCGCGAAATCGCCGAGCGCAGCGTCGCATCGAATGACTGCGGTTTTAGATCCTGCGGCGTATAGCCGGGCACGTCCGCATTGGCCACGTTCTTCGACAGGACGTCCTGCCGCTTCGAGAGCCAGCTCATGCGGTCCTTCAGCATCGACATCAATGGAATATCGTCGATCTGCATCGCTTACGGTCTATATCCAGGTGTTGCGTGGGCTATCGTGGGGCCAACCCATTAAGCCGTGATTAACACAACGGGAAAAAGCTGCCGGGCAAAAAGCTCCAGTCTTTAACGGCTGATTAAGGTTGATCGGCGTTTGATGGCGGCATGGATGTGCTCGACTTTGCCCGCTACTTCGCTGCCCTGCTGTTGGTCCTCGGCCTGATCGGGGCCGCCGGTATCGCCACCCGCAAGTTCGGTGTGCCGGGCTTTGCCAAGCCCGTCAAAGCGCGGCGAATTCAGATCGTGGAAACCCTGATATTGTCGCCGCGCCAGAAGATCGCACTGATCCGCCGCGACGACGTCGAGCACATGGTGATGATCACGCCCAACGGCGCCACGGTGATCGAGTCCGGCATTACGCCGCCCGCGTCTCAGCCAGTGCCTGCGTCTCCGACAGTGCCCACGGAATCCGCGCCATGATCCGCCGTATCCTTCTTGCGCTCCTGGCGCTGGTGGTCGTTTCGGGCGCGGCCTATGCCGCGGCGCCCCATTTGACGCCGGCTGCGGCCGGTGCGGCGACGGCGGCCAACGGCGGCCTCTCGATCGATATCACCGGCGGCGGTCTCTTCACCGACAAGATGCTGCAGATCATCGCGCTAATCACCATTTTGAGCGTGGCGCCGTCGATCCTCATCATGATGACGAGCTTCGTGCGCATCGTCGTCGTGCTGTCGCTCTTGAGGACTGCCATGGGCGTCGGCCAAAGCCCGCCCAATGCGGTGCTGGTGTCGCTGGCGATGTTCCTCACCCTGTTCGTGATGACGCCGACGCTGAAGGACGCTTACGCCCAAGGCATCGAGCCGATGACCAAGGGCCAGATCACGACCACCGAGGCGTTTGACCGGGCCGCGGTGCCGATGAAGAAATTCATGCTCGGCCATGTCCGTCAGGCCGACCTCAAGCTGTTCGTCGACATGAGCGGCAAGAAGACCCCGGCGACGCCCGAAGCGGTTCCGATTACCACCATCGCGCCCGCTTTCATGCTGTCGGAATTGAAGCGCGCCTTCGAAATCGGCTTTCTCGTTTTCATTCCCTTCCTCATCATCGACATGGCGGTAGCCTCGATCCTGATGAGCATGGGCATGATGATGTTGCCGCCGGTGGTGATCTCGCTGCCGTTCAA
This sequence comes from Alphaproteobacteria bacterium, assembly GCA_023259375.1. Lineage (GTDB taxonomy): Bacteria > Pseudomonadota > Alphaproteobacteria > Micropepsales > Micropepsaceae > Rhizomicrobium. The sequence goes on along the minus strand of JAHFQC010000041.1, from coordinate 1,343 downwards.
GCTGATCTTCTTCGTGCTGGTCGACGGCTGGCGGCTGATCGCCGGTTCGCTGGTCGAGAGCTACATGCACGGCCCGCCACCGGGTTAACGCCACCCGACTAACTGACCGGTTGAAGCTTCCCTTTCGGCACGGCCCGGTTTGCGCGATTCTTCGATTCTGCTAGCGTTTTCAGCGATTCGACTAACCCTTGTGCGACCGGACGCCGCGTTGTACGGCTCCAGGGCAAAGCGGACAAACTGACAGCAACAGGCAGCGCGGCTCGCACCGCCGCTGCGCTTCGACTCTAAAGCCGTTGAACGCCCCATCGATTCGACGGCTTCGGAAGGGCCGCAGGGTTCCCAGACTCTGCGGCCCATTTGTTTTCGAGCCGTTTGTTTTTGGACCATGGCGCCCTATTCTTCCGCGCATGGAACATAGCCACGCCCGCTTTACCCACGATCATGTTTTTCTCGGCCAAGGCCATGAGAAAAGCGAAGCGCGCGCCCGTATGGTCACGCTGCTGACCGCCGCCTTCATGGTCGTCGAAATCGTTGCCGGACTGTGGTTCGGCTCGATGGCGCTGTTGGCCGACGGCGTCCACATGGCGACCCATGTCGGTGCGTTGGGGCTCGCGGCCGGGGCGTACTGGCTGGCGCGCCGTCATGCCGCCGACCGCCGCTTCTCCTTCGGTTCGGGAAAGTTCGGCGATCTCGCCGCGTTCGCCAGTGCCATCGTGCTCGGGCTGTTGTCGCTCGGCGTGGCGGTGGAATCGGTCCGCCGTGTGCTGGCGCCGGTGACGGTCGAATATCGCGAGGCGCTGGTCATTGCGGTGATCGGCCTGTTGGTCAACATCGCTTCGGCCGCCATCCTGCACGAAGGTCATCATCACGATCATGACCACGCTAATGATCACGACCATGATCACCTGCATCAGGACAACAATCTGCGCGCCGCTTACGTCCATGTCCTGGCCGATGCGGCGACCTCGGTGCTCGCGATCGTGGCGCTGGCCGCCGGCATGCTGTTCGGCATCGCCTGGCCCGATCCGGTGGTCGGCCTCGTCGGAGCGGTAGTGATCGCGTTGTGGGCGATCGGGCTGATCCGCGACAGCGCCCTGGTGCTACTCGATGCCGTCGACGATCCCGCCATGGCAAGCGATATCCGCGCCACCGTCGAGCACGAGCTTCACGGCAAAGTGTTCGACTTGCATCTGTGGCGGCTCGGCCCCGGCCATCACGGCCTGATCGTGTCGTTTGCCGGCGAAGCGGCCGATGGCGAGCGGCTGAAAACCTTGCTGACCCGGCGCTATCCCAGTCTCAGCCATGTCACCGTCGAACTGACGGTGTGCGCCGATTGTGCCCGC
>JAHFQC010000040.1 GCA_023259375.1 Alphaproteobacteria bacterium | reverse complement strand
CGACCTATCGACGCCACCGCGCCTATGCGGGAGGCTGGAACAAGGCGCATGAACTCTCACAACGAGACCGGTTGCAGGTGGAGTTGTGCGGCATGGAAGCGCTTAACCCCTACGCCCGCGAGCCCGAGCGATCCCATTGGAACGAGGGATTTGCGAGGGCTGACACGCCATGATTAAACCGTTCGTCCGCTTTGGCAGGCGCCTCGCAACGCCATCCACCGTTCAGATCCGGCATGAATTGAGGGCGTTTATCGCCCAGGATGAGGTTCGCACCGAGTGTGCGGTGAGGGAAGGTCTGCCAACAAGCGCGACGTGGGACGAGATCTACGCCCACCGCACCGCTCAGACATCGCCGCTATAGTGACATTCCTCCTCTGGAGGATGCCGCTGCGGTCGCCACGAGGGCTTAGTCTACCCGGTCATCGATAGCCCGCCATCCCTCCCGTCTTACGCTTCTCCACCCAGATCTGACGTTTGAAGAATTGGCGTGGTCACATTTGCGCGTTCGCGCTGGCCAATGGCAGGCGCATTTCGCAAACAACACCATTTTCGTGAAACCATATTCGCGCTGATCCTCTTTCGGGGTCGAGCGCGCGCTCAATCAATTTGGTGCCAAAACCTTGTCGCTCTTGCGGTCTCACCGTGGGGCCATCACATTGCTCAGTGCGGGACGGCCGCCTAGAACAAGGGTGGATTCCGACTATCGGCGCACGTCGCGTTACGGAACCGCGGAACGATCCTGCCGATGCGTCCTGACGGGCAATCACCACATATGAGAGTGGGCGGGCAGCGACAGCGCTCCGCGGATTGCGCAAAGCACTATCGCCGCCTCCACCCCGGTACACAATCCTCCCAAACCATGAAGGCTTCGCGCGTTTGGCGCGCGGGCACTTCATGAGGGGAGGGGCACCAGACTGTCCGAACGTCGACCGCCAAGAATGCAGCGACAGCCTCTCCCAATGTGGAGCGGGTTGACGCGATTACAAGCCCCAACTCTGCTCGATCGCGTGCTGACAGCGAAAATCCCTACGTGTTCACGATTTCTTTGACGCGCTCCCCGCAAGCCACGCGTGAGCCCGATCGGCATGAGCCGCCCAGACTTCACCAGCCTTGTCGCGGGGGCGATAAAAGAGGGCGTCCTCGGGCTGCAGTCCTTGCGATTTCGCGCGTTCGTCATCCTCACTGAAGCAGCGAAAATTCCGTTCGACTTCATCCTCGAATTTCTGACCGACGTCGCGCGCTGCGTTCGCCCAGGCTTTGCGCATCGCGCGCATGACCGTCCACCGCCGAAGTCCGGCGGGGTTGGCCATCAGGAGCCGCGCCAGTTCGGACACCATGGCCGTATTGCTTCGCCATGCTCTCGGGTTACTGCTGCGGATGGTCGAGGCGGTTTCGCTACTCTGTTCTAACAACGACAAAAGTCTCCTGCTTAGTAAAGTCCAATCCGCTCTTCCTGCGAGAAAGCCATGCTCGAGCCTTACGCTCCAAGCGGCAGGACATTTTGAGCGGAGAACTCATCCGGTGCGGCACGACGCGTATGGCGCGCGATGAACCGCGGACGTCGACTACAGGGCACCATATCCTTCGAGGCAATGATTAGCAAATCACGCTGCATTCCGGCCGAAAGAGGATGCGTCGCCACAATTGGCGGTTGCCTATGTAGTACGGTGTATTTCACGTCTGCCAATCGGCCCTTTCGCGATTTTGCGATCGTCGGTGATGCGTTGGAAATCCCTTAGGAGAGTCACGTGTCACAAAGGCTTTCGCGCCGGTTGGCGTGGTGTGCCGTTTTTCTTGTTTTTTCGTGTGTTGCTGCCGCCGCCTTGGGCATCTCTCCACCGCATTCTCACCGGCTTCAATTCGGGGCCGGCCGGGAATGTGATCAGGGATATCGTCGAGCCGGCGAGGCGTGTGCGGCAGTTGCCCTTCCAGCAAACGCTCATGGCAATGAGATCTACGAAGAGGGCTGGGAATGCAATCGTGGTTACAAAAAGGGCGGCCTAAAGTGTGACCTGATCAAGGTGCCGGCGGATGGCCATCTATCGGCGGCTTCCGATAACGGCTCGGGTTGGGTGTGCAACCGCGGCTTTCGAGTGGCGGGTGGAAATTGTGCTCCAATCAAAGTGCCGGCCAACGCCCATGCCATGGATTCGACTTATGGGCGCGGCTGGGCTTGTGATCGGGGATTTCGGATGATCGGTGCGCAATGTTTGTCGGTCGATATTCCAAAACATGGTTATCTTGAGGACGCAGGTGATAGCTGGGCCTGCGAACACGGATACGCTCGACAAGGGGTATCGTGCTCGGCCGTGCTCGTTCCGGTCAACGGGTATTTGAACACGATGGGTTCGGGCTGGTCCTGCGAACGGGGTTATAAGCGAGCCGGCCCTAAGTGTGCTGCAATTGCGGTCCCAGCTAACGCCCATATCAACTTCAGTGGCGATACGTGGGAGTGCGACCGCGGCTTCAGTCCCGAAAGGGGAGTGTGCCGTCCGGCTCGCCGAATGGAATAGCCAAAAGAGAAATAGCGCAGCATTCAAGGCCGCCGATTACCTCCTGGGATGCGCCGCGCGCGAGCGGGCAAGCAAAGCCGTCGCTTGCTGATCGTTCCTAATCGGAAACGCGTTCTCCCGGGATTGTCGTATGTTGCCGAAGCGTATCCCTCAAATAGAACTGCTTTACGGCGATGAACGCGATCACCGTGAGCGGGGTGGCGAGCAGAAGCCCGAGGAATCCAAACAGGCCGCCGCTGGCAACGATGGCGAATAAGGTGAGCACGGGTGGCAGATCCACAGCGCGGCGCTGCACCAGCGGAGTGATGACGTTTCCTTCTACAGCCTGAATGGCAAGGTAGAGTCCGAGAACCCAAAGCACCTCGTTTTGCCCCATCGAGACCGCAATGAGTAATGCGGGGATCGCACCCAGTATCGGTCCGGCGTAAGGGACGAATTCGGCCACCCCGGCGATAAAGCCGAGCGTCAATGCCGATGGGATGCCAAGCGCGAAGAGGCCGACCGCAAACAAGACGCCGACGGCTGCCATCGCGGCCAACTGCCCGGCAAGCCACAATGTCAAGGCTCTGGCCGAGGTATCCATGAAATGCGCAGCATTCTCCCGCCAAGGTGCCGGCACGAGGCGAAGCAGTCCGTTGCGATAGGTCGCCGGATCGGCGGCAAGATAGACGCCGGCGACAATGACCAGCAGCGCATCTGCAAGGCCGCTGACCACCGACGTGGTCGTTGCGGTGATCCGTCCCATCACGCCGTCGCGACCCGCAAGGCCTTGGCCCCATTCGGCTACGCGCCGGTCGAGATGCTCGATCCCAAATTGGGTGCCGATTGCGGATAGAAGCGTCGGGAGTTCCTGCTTTAAGCGCTCGGTTTCGGAAGCAATTTGGGTTCCAAGCAAAAGGAAAAAGCCGGCCGCGATGATGAGGATGATGAGACAGGACATCAGTAGCGCCCAGTTTGGCCCTACTCGGATAAGGCGTTGGATCCACGCGGCGATCGCCAGGAGCATGATGGAAACCAAAATCGACGCGAAGATCAGCAGCAAAACCGCGGAGAACTGCCACACAAAGAGCGCCGCCAGAACAGCGGCTCCCGCCCAAAGAAGCGTATTGAGGGACGAAGGCGGTTTGGTCATAGGTGCCAGCTATCGTGCGCGAGTAGCGCTAGGTTTGATCGCAAGTTCAAGGTTGCGGCGATGCGGCTGCCCTCTCAACCAGAACACGTAAAACGCATCATCGACATGCGGGTTCCTGCTAATGCTCGAGAAGACGTTCTCGCGATGGCGCTGCAAGCTATTCCCGACCGAAATCCGAGTTTTGATTTGTCCGACCCCGGAGTGGCGGCCATTTGGGCGCGCGTCTTCCTCCCCGGTGATCCGTCCGGCGGCCGCCAACGTTCTTCATCCTGAGGTCGCTGAGGATTGAACGAAGTGCTGCAGCCCAACGAAGAGATTGTTGAATTCCTGCGAGCGATACGGCTTCGCGGCGGGAATTCTCGGTCATGGTCAATGACCAAAATGCGAAAGGGCCATTATGCTTGACGTTCTCACCCGCTATATCGCCGTCCTGATCCCCTTTGTCGTGGTCGACATGATTTGGCTCGGCCAGATGGCGCCGCGTTTCTACAAGCCGGTCATGGGCGACATCGCGCTTTCCGGATTCCGCTTTGCGCCGGCGATCGCGTTTTACCTGATGTTTCCCGTCGGGGTGGTTTTGTTCGCGCTCAATCCGGCGCTGAAAGCGCAGTCTTTGCTCACCGCTTTGACGTTCGGTGCGTTGTTCGGGCTGTTCACCTATGGAACCTACGACCTCACCAATCAGGCCACCTTGCGCAATTGGACCTGGTCGCTTTCATTGACCGACATGGCCTGGGGAGGAGTCTTGACCGCCATCAGTACCGCAGTGGCCTATCTCATTCTTTCCCGTTTGCATCTGGCTTAGGCGGCCACAGCCAGAAGGGCGAGACGTGTGCCTGATACCGGCGATACGTTTCGCCCCGCGTGTGCAGCATATGCGCTTCGAGCGGCGGAAGACCGGAGACGTGGACGAGCGCCCAATACATCACTGCGGGTGCTGCCACCGAAAGCCAGCCCCAGGGATAGGACCAGGAGAAGTCGGCGGCAAAAACCGCGAACGCCGTCCATCCCAGCCACTCGAAGAAATAGTTGGGATGGCGCGACCACTGCCAGAGCCCGCGATCACAAACGCCATGCCCATCGCGACGGAACGCAGCGAGTTGACGATCGGCCAGGGCCTCGCCGCCAATCGCGAGCAACAGCAGCGCCGTTCCAAGTCCATCCTGCAAGCGCCATCCGGATGCGGGATGATGCGCGGCGAGGGCGATCGCCATCACCAGGATCGTCCCCACCAAGCCTTGCGATTGCAGGAACCAGAACATGCGCCGCGGAGCGTCTGCGCCCCATGCTTCGCTCAGCTTGCGATAGCGCGGGTCGTCCGCAACGCCCTTGTTGCGGCCAACAAGGTGCAGCGTGAGGCGGCAAGACCATGCCGCGGCCAGTCCGGCCACAAGCAGCTGGCGATGCGGGGCGCCGCCAAACGGCAGGAGCGCCGCCAAGGCCGCGACAATCCCCACCGCCGCAGTCCACGACGCATCCACCCAGCGCGAGGTCCTTCGGGTTTGCTGCACCAGCCACGCCGCCGCCATGGCAAGGCTCACGACGAAGGCGGAGCCTGCGAGCAGCATCGGGAGCGCAATGCCCATCGTCCTACAGCCGCACGAAAGGCTGTACCAACAGGCCCAGCAAGCCTCGCAGTTTCAGGCTGCCTTGCATCGCGACCAGGCTGATACAATCCTCGCCCGCGTCGATCGACGGCTCGTGCGAAACCGCGCTGTCGCCGATATCGAAATCGCCGGGCCCGAAATGACCGCCTTCATGGCTGAAGCCGCCGGCCAGCACACAGGTGAGCTCAAAGCCTTTGTGGGTGTGCAGCAGAAGGCGCGAGCCCGGACGGGCTTTCAGCACGAAAACGCGTGTCGGCGTGGGGTGAGGCAAGCGAATGGCGCGCGCCTCGAGCGATGGCGCCACCGGTCGCCAGGCATCGAACCTGTAACTACGGAGAAAGGAGGGAAGGCCTGGAATGTCGCTGGTTGCGACCGGATTCGGCGGCGGCGGTTTGTCCGGCTCCGCCAGGCGGGCCTCGATCCTGGTCAAGGCATCATTGGCGAGGGGCGCCGGCGGCAGAGCCGACAGAAGATCGCCACCGGTCTGCTCTGCCGCCCGCACTTGGTTTCGGCAGTGTTGGCAGGAAAAAAGATGGGTCGCCACGGCCACATGCTGGCCGAAGTCGAGGCGGCCGGCGGCATAGGCTGCCACCATCGGGGCGGAAGGATGATGCGCGATACTCATGTTTCTTCACCCAGGAGACTGCGCAGCCGCTTCATGGCGAGACGCAGGCGCGACTTCACGGTTCCAATCGGAATGCTCAGGGCCTCGGCGATTTCGGTGTGCGGCTTTTCTTCAAAGAAGGACATTTCCACCACCCGGATCTGCTCGGGTGAGAGCTGGGCCAGCGCCGAGCGCACCTGCGCGCTGGATTGCGCGGCGGCCAGTTGAATATCCGGCAAGGGCGCGTCGTCGATCTCGAACTCTTCGGTCGCGGCCGGAGTTGCGCCCGCACCGTCGCGCCGTGCCCGCCGCTGGGCGTCGATCCGGAGATTGCGGGCAATGGTGAAAATCCAGGCGGCGGCGCCGGTGGTGGCGGGATCGAACAGCGCGGCCTTGCGCCAGACCGTCAGCATCGCTTCCTGTGCGAGCTCTTCCGCCTGGGCGTCGCTCTCGCCGGTGCGCCGCATAAAGGCTTTGATCCTGGGGGCGAAGAACGCAAACAGCGAGGCAAACGCGGCGCGGTCGGCGTGCATCGCCACGGCGGCCAGATGCGCCGCCCAATCCTGTCGCCCAGCATCCCGGATGGAGCCCATCCAAATCCTTCGTTTAGCCGTCTGCCTCGGCCTCAACCAAAGGCGTAGCACGGGTGGCGCAACGAGAAAATGACCTTCAAGTGCCGCTTGCATGCCCTGGAAACGATGACGGGGCGAGATTGGATCACTCCGGCAGTGATCCGCCGTGGACCGAGGATCGTTCTATGGCGGTATGGCTGGTAATGGGAAGATCGAATGACCTCGCGCTTGAAGATTGCTGTCGTTGGTACGGGTATTTCCGGATTGTCGGCCGCCTGGCTTCTCTCCGGTCGGCACGAGGTGACGCTGTTCGAGGCGGCCGAGCGGGCGGGCGGTCATTCCAATACCGTTCTGGTGAACGACGGGTTCAAGGACGTTCCGGTCGATACGGGTTTTATCGTATTCAACCGGGCAACCTATCCGAACCTGACCGCTCTTTTTCACCATTTGGGTGTGCGCACCGAGCGTTCCAACATGTCCTTTGCGGTGTCGCTGCGCGACCACAGCTTCGAATATTCCTCGGATCCCATCAGCGGCCAGAAACATAACCTATGGCGTCCGCGCTTTTGGGCGCTGCTCTACGATTTAATGCGCTTTCACAAACAAGCACAGCAGGATGCCGATCTTCTGGCTTTGGAGCCGCTCAGTCTCGGCGAATATCTGGAGCGGCGGGGTTTCAGCCGGGCCTTTCGCGACGACTGCCTGTTGCCGATGGGCAGCGCCATTTGGTCCTGCGACCCGAGCGAGATGCTGAACTATCCCGCGTCCGCCTTTATCCGCTTTCAGGCCAACCATGTCTTGTTGCAGCCCGGCCAGAATACCGTTTGGGAGACGGTGTCCGGCGGATCGCGCGAATATGTTCACCGCCTGCTCGAACCGTTGGCCGGGCGCTTGCACCTCAATACCGGAGTCGAAAGCGTACAACGGACCCCAGACGGCGTGATCGTAACCGATACGAATGGACGGACGTCGCGTTTCGATCATGTCGTGATGGCAAGCCATGCCGATCAGGCCTTGAGGGTGTTGGTCGACGCCAGCCCGGAGGAACGGCATTTGCTGGGTCCCTTCCGCTACAGCCGCAATCTGGCCGTGCTGCACAGTGACGAGAGTCTTATGCCGAAGCGTCGCCATCTCTGGGCGAGCTGGAACTACATTGGCACTGAAAAGAATGAGCTTTGCGTGACGTATTGGATGAACAAGCTTCAGAACATCCCAGGCGAGCGGCAATATTTCCTCACCCTCAATCCGCCGCGCGCACCGCGGGCCGGAACGCTGCTGCGCAGCGAGCTTTATGAACATCCGTTGTTCGACAACAAAACCCTGGCCGCGCAAAAGACCCTGTGGCAGCTGCAAGGTCAGCGAAACACGTGGTTCTGTGGCGCCTATTTTGGCGCCGGTTTCCATGAAGACGGTTTGCAGGCCGGACTTGCCGTCGCAGAACAGTTGGGCGACGTCAAACGGCCTTGGCGAGTGCCAAATGAATCGGGGCGGATTGTGATCTCGCCTACCGATGTTCTCGAAACTTTGAGCGTCGTATGAGCTACAACTCGCAGATCTATGAAGGCTCGGTCATGCACCGCCGGCTCGCGCCGCGGGTCCATCATTTCCGGTATGACGTCTTCTGGCTGCTGCTGGATCTGGACGAGATCGAGAAACTCGCAAAAGAGTTGCGATGGTTTTCTTACAACCGATTCAATCTGTTCAGCTTCCATGATCGCGATCACGGCGACGGCAGCGAGGTGCCGGTTCGCGAGCAAATCCGCTCGAAATTGGCGAAGAGCGGGATCGAGGCGGAGAAAATCCTTCTCTTTTGCATGCCGCGAACCCTTGGATACGCGTTCAATCCCTTGAGTATATTCTTCTGTTACGGCGCGGATGGAAAGCTCATAGCGATCGTGCACGAGGTGCATAACACGTCCGGCGAGCGGCACAGCTATGTTTTCCCCGTCGAAGAAAACGCGCGGACATTGCGGCAAAGCTGCCGCAAGGAGTTCTACGTCTCGCCGTTTCTCGACATGGATCTGCGCTATGACTTCCGCATCGTCGGCCCCGACGAACGCATCGCAGTAGCTATCACCGCAAGCGATCGCAGCGGGCCCATGCTGTGTGCGGCATTGGCCGGCGAACGCCACGCCCTCAGCGATCGGGCGTTGTGGCGAGCATTCCTGCGTATTCCGTTTGTCACCTTAAAGGTGATAGGCGCCATTCATTGGCAAGCGCTCAAGCTCTGGCGGAAAAATATTGCTATCCGACCGCGCCCCGCTTCGCCGGGAACGGAGCTCGACAAGAGGCGTAATGTTCCCGATCAGGATTTCGGCGGGGCCGTGGACTCGCGGATCACCAATTCATGCGGCTGAGAGCGGCGGAAGGCTTCCGGTGACGTAGGTGGGTTCATTATGAAATCGACCGCATTGTAGCCCGTCAATTCCATCTTTTGACGGCAGGTCGTGAGCTGGGGACGCACGATGCGCGCCAGTGGGGCATCGTCGAAGCCAGCGAGCGAGATATCATCGGGGATTTTGAGGCCCAAACCGGTCGCCGTCGCCAAAAAAGCGGCCGCCAGTTCGTCGTTGCAAGCGAATACCGCGGTCGGACGAGGAGTGATCGAAAGAAGCTGCTGTGCTGCGGGAATGCCGGAGCTGTAGTCGAACGAGAGCGACGGGACACAGAGTTCGGGAATGACCGGTAATCCGGATTGAGACATGGCCGAACAAAAGCCATCGAAGCGCACATTGGCGTCGCCATGGTCGGTCGGGCCTTTGATGAAGCCGATGCGCGTGTGGCCCAGTCCGATGAGGTGCTTGGTAACATCAAATGCGGCTTGGCGATGATCAATACAGATATCAAAGGTTCGGGAGGTATCGCTATGGGGCGCTATTCGGACGACCGGTAGTCCAGCGGCGAACAAGAGCTCGAGAACGTCCTGGCGATCACACATAGGTTCGGGAATTACCACACCGCGCAGCGTCCAGCGGCTAAGCAACCGGCTGATCTGCTCGCAGGGATCGGCTTCTGCGAAATCGAACGCCTCGACCAGGAGCGAGCATTTCCATCGTCGACAGGCCGCAATCAAGCCGACTTGCAGCATTGCAAAATAACCCGATCCGATCATCGGTGTATCGCAGAAAAATCCGATCAGGTGAGAGGCCTGATCGTCAGGATCATCAAGAGTTCGCATGCCGCGCCATAGCCGGATCAAGTGGTCAATGTTTCAGACTATACACCGATCATTGGCAGTGGAAGCCTAACTGAGCGTTTTGCACCTAAACGTGTTTGCTTTGCTCGCCTCGGGAGAATTCGGGCTCGAAATCTTTGATTTCGGTTCCCGACTACGGCCCCTGCATGACGATTACGGGCGCCGCGCCCATGTCCTTGGATGGCGGGGACGAAAGGAGATGAAAAGCCCAGACGGAGTATGATCGAGGAACGTTGTCTGTCTTGGCCGATGCGATAATTGCTGGTCGGGGGCGATTGATGCATGCCGATGCGACCATTCGCATCGTTCCGACGTTTGTATGTGTACGCTCGATAATTCGGCCATGGACGTGATTAGTTTTGGCGTACATGGCCTTCGCTTTTGTTTACAATTTTTCCAAGAACGTCAGTGAACGGATCACCGGCGGGATGAGCGATTGAAATTGGCTCGGAAGTCGATGAATAGCCGGCCGAAAATCATGGCGCAGCGGGAAACTGCGCCGGTTGCGGCAGCCGTAATTGCAGCGCTCATCGGCATCACGGGACACGGCCTTCATAGCATCGCGCCCAATCGCCGGCGGAAGGCCTTGGCGGTTTATGAAGGATCGCTCCGGGAAGGCGGATCAAGGTGAATGTCGCGGACATTGTCCGCCGGCACACAACGTACCTCGAGCCCTTGATCGATCACGCCGTTGAACATCGGACAGACGTACAGCAGGCCGTTATGCGCCAAACTCGCAGCGTGCTCCATCGAATGGGCCAGCGCCTTCAGGAACACCGGCGCTGAGCGGAAGAAATAGACGCCGGCCGAGGCGTTGGTGGAGATGACGACTTTCTCCCGGGTGCGGGTCGCGCATACGGACGCGTCGCATTCGAGATAGGAATAGCGCGGTTCGCTGGACTGGAACGTGATGGCCAAGCCGCCGACGGATGAGGAGTTGCGCAGCGCCTCGATCGCTTTCAGCGAACAATCGAACAGGATATCGCAGAGGTCGACCACCAGAGGCTCGTCGAACGCGTTTGTCAGCGCCACGCCGGCGACGGCGGAGAGCGCAGCACCAGCGGTGTAGGCTCCGAGATAGATCTGCCGGCTTGACGGATACCAACGCAGCAGCGTCTCGCCGAAGCGGCGCGAGAGCGGGCTGTCATGCAGGACGAAAATGATCTTCTCGGGTGGAAGCGCGCCGCTGCGCCACCACGGCCTGCTTTCCAGCGCCCGCCGCAACAGCGGCAAGCCGTCGACCTTGTATTCGGCCTTGACGGTTCCGTCGCTTCGCTCGAAGTCGGGACCGGCAAGCGGAATGATGGCAATCACGACGGGCTCCAGGGCGCCGTCTCGTCCGATTCCTCGGCGAGATAATGCTCGAACGCCTGCAGATCCTTGTTGCCCGAAGCCGCCGACTTGGCGAATTTAAGGTACTGATTGAGATCTTCCGGCGTGCCGATGCCGTGCATGGCTGCGCGCGAAATCTTGTAGACGCCGAACTTCAGGCCCTTGCGGATGGCGTAGTTGTAGACCGGGCAGGTATAGAACTCGTTGTTGACGCGCTCGTTTTCCGCGATCATGTCGATGGCAGACCGGACGAAATCGGAACCGCGGCGGAAGAAATAGATCCCCACCGTCGCCAGATCGGATATCGCGTTCTTTTCCGCCACCTGCTCGACCAGATCGTTGGCGTCAAGTTTGGCGAAGGACCATTTCGGATTCTTCTCCACGTCCCGGAATACCAGGATCGATCCGTCGAGATCGCGTTCCAGGCAATCGTCGATCATCGCGTTGATGTCGATGTCGATCAGTTGGTCGGAATTCGCGATCAGCAGCGGCAAGTCGTTGTCGAACGCCTCGCGGGCATGCAGAATTGTGCAGGCGGTGCCTTCCGTCAGCCGGTTGATTTCGACGATATTGACTCCGTTCCGGCGCAATTGGGCGACGACGTCGGCATTGCCGTCGACATGCTCCTTGCGCAGGATCGCCGTAACGGCGGCGTCGCGGACGGAAAGATTGGCCACGACCCGCTCGATCATTGGCTTGCCGTCGACATCGATGAACGGCTTCGGCCTGGCATAACCGGCCTTGGCGAAGCGGCTGCCGTTGCCGGCGGCGGGAATGATCACTTGCACGGGCTTATGGGCGCTTCCGATCCGCTTCATGAAGCTGTGGCTGGAGCGCTCGAAGCTGTCGATCTGCTTGGGGTGATAAAAGCTGTGATAGAGTTCGTTGGGGATGGTGGTCGCGATGATCCGCTTGTTGGCCAGAACGGCCTCGTTGAGCGACGCCGAAATATAGAACTGCCCGTTCAGATCGGCATTGTTGGCGATGGCTTCCTCGGCCGCATCGAAGAACGTCTTGGCTTCGCGGAAATAGTAGAAGCCGGCGATGGCGCGGTTGCTGATGACGCGCTTTTCGGCCGCATAGGTGACCTCGCCGTCGGTGCCGACGCTGACATAAGACCAGCGCGGGTGGACCGAGTCGAACGTGATGACGCCGCCGTCCGCTTCGCGGGTCTCGAAGTACTTGATGATCTTCGACAGGTCGGTGTTGATGATCTGATCGCTGTTGGCGATGATGAGCGGCTCGTCGAGCGGAATACGGTCGATCGCGCAAAGGCACGAACACAGCGCCCCGCCGGTCTGGCGCTTAAGGGCAATGGTTTCGCTTTTGCCTTCGGTCAGAAGGTGAAAGACGTTGTCGTAAGAAAACTTGCGGGCTTCCTCCTCGTGAACGACGAAGAAGAAGTGTGGATTTCCTGACACCGATTTCAGGTTGTCGATCACCCAGGCGATCATCGACCGGTTGCCGACCTGGATCAGCGGGCGCGGATAGGCGAATTCTTCGGGAGGGAAGAACGGGCTGTTGCCGGCGATTGGAATGAGAATGTTCATGCTGCAATCGCCTCCTTGCCGGTTTCCGCCTTGCGGATTGCTTGCTTGATGTGCTCGTAGGTGACGTCGCTGACTTCGCTGACGCACATCACGTGCGCACCGCTTGCCTTCGCGGCGCGGATTCCGTTCTCGTTATCCTCGACGATCAGGCATTCCTGGGGTGACAGCTCCAGCCGCTTCATCGCGGTGAGATAGATCTCCGGATCCGGCTTCGGGTTGACCACGTCTTCGTTCGAGAGCTGCAGGCACAAATACTCGTCGAGGGCGGCCTGCCGCATCATGGCCTGAACCGACTGGCGCACGGCGTTGGAGCAGACCGCGAGACGATAGCCTTCGCGGTGAAGGTGGCCCAGCGCATAGCGATGGATGAACAGAGGCCGGCACGACGAATAGATCTTTTCCAACGTGTAGTTCTGCTTCAGCCGGTTGATGAAAGGCATCAGCTTCTTGGGCAGGCCGTGGGTCTGCGCCAGGATGGCGAGCTTGCGGCTGGTCGGAAGCCCGTCATAGGTCGTCAGGTGGGCCTCGCGTTCGATAGTGTAGCCGAACAGCTCCAAGGCCCGGTTGAGCGCCTGGTAGTGCCATTCCTTGGCGTCGATCAACACGCCGTCCATGTCGAACAGGATTGCCTTAATCATGGAAATCTCCATCCGCAAAGAAGCTCTCTGCGTCACTCGGTAGATCGGTGCAAATCATGATCGGTGAGGAATGCCCCGCGGCGGTCTGCAGCGCCTTGCGCCAGACGCGCCAGGCTTCGCGATGCGGTTTGCCGTGCAGCTCCGGCGAAACCATCGCCGCCGCTTTGCCCATGGCCCGGAATTCAAGCATCCGCCGTTCGTCCGCCCACGGATTGGCGAACGAGTCGACCCATACGCCTTCGCAATCCGCGAACAGGACTGGATCGGGCTCAAGTTCGCTGTGGCGTGTGAAGGTGGGGATGCCGTGCTTCACGTAGGAGATCATGTCGGGTACCGACATGTCGAAGACGAAGACCGCCTTGCGCAGGGAAGGTTCCTGGGTGAGGGCCGCGATTTGCGGTGCCAAGCCGTCCGCCTTGATATTGATTGCGAGGCGTCCCGGCATGCCGTGCTGCCGATAAAGGTCAAGCACATCGGAGAAGCGCGGGCAGGACGTGCGCGCCGGATCGTGGGAAATGCGGAGTTCGCCGTCGCAGTCGCGTACGTCCAGCTCGACGCCGTATCCCTTCGCGAACGCGCGCTCGAACGCCGCGAGCGTGTTCTTCTCGTCGGGCGTACGCCAGAAACCGCGATGGGCGAGAATAATCATCGTGCTTGGACCGTGCTTTCGTTCTGGATCGTGTCCGCCTCGAAGCCCTGGGTCTCCGCGGTGGCCTGGGCCAATTTCTTTTGTTCTTCCGCCTCGCGCTGTGCCTTCTTCGAACGGCAGCGATGTTCGAGAACGCCTTCGTCGCTCAGAATCGGCGGATTGTCTTCGACGTATTGCTGATAGAACGTGTTTGCGTCGGCGTAGAACTCGTCTTCGAGCACGCCGATCCTGGAATGGTCGTAGGCGACGGCATTGCGCAGCATGGTCACGATGTCGCCATGCTTCGCGTCGGAAAGATTGCGGCTAGTGAACAGTGCGTGCGCCCAGTCGTTGTCCATCAGGTAGCTGACCGCATATTGGAAGCAGTTCAGGAATGCTCCGGGACGAATGTTGTTGCGCCAGGCTTCGACGCAGGTGAGGGGCGGCGCGAACGCAACGTCGTCGATCGACGTAACCTGCTTTTGATTGGTCCGGTTGGCGCAAAACACGACATCGCCATTGCCGCCGGCGTCGATGTGGAAGTTCGTTTCCATCAGCCACGCATTCAGCACGACGAGATGCCAGAAGAACGGATGGCGGCGGCACAGCGTGACAAAGCGTTCGCGATAATCCAGCGTGCTGATGAAGCAATGCGTGTTGTCGAAATAGCGCTGGAGTATCGGATAATCGGAGAGAAAGAGGTTGAAGAACCGGGCGGTGTGCGAAATGCGATCGGTGCGTTCGTCCCACAGGATGGTCAGAAAACGCTCGGCACCACTGTCGGCGAGCTTCTGAATATCGCACTTGAGGCCGAGGAACGTCGCGTCGTTATAGAAGAGCGGCTCCGTCGCATTGCCCCACGGCATCCAGACCTTGCGCTTGAACACCGGCGCCGGCAGGGAAGGGTCGATCCGCTTGGGCAGCGTGGAGCGGGCGCACAGTTCGTCGAAATTGACGATCTTGTTTTCCAGGAAGGATTCGTTGAGGAAGAGGATATCGGGACGGGTCTTCAGGACCAGCGTGTTGTCGTCGGTAACGTGCGTCAGGGCGGCCTGCAGGTTCCTGATCTGGAAGACGATGCTGTTTTCGAGCGGGGCGCCGGTGAGTTTGGGTTCCGGAATGCGGATGACTTCGATGTCCGGGTTGGCAATGATCGGCGCCAGAAGTTCGTCGAGGCGCGGACTGTCCCAGGTCACGTAAATGATGCGGTCAATGACGCCCTTGCGGCGCAGCGCACACAACTGCTCGAAGCAGATGGCGTTCACGAATTCTATTTTGTTGTAACCAGTTACTAAAGCGACGACCTTCCGCTTCATGACTGCCTCGTGCGTTACAGCATACCGTTCTGCTGCGCCTGCCGGTTCGTTCGGCGTTCAACTCGTATGTCTTTGGCGCGCATGGCGATCTGGAGAAGGTCTTAAGAGCCTCCCCGGTAGTAAATAGGCGCATGGTGAACATCGGGTTAAGAGGTTGTGTAACAACGCAGAGTGTCGATTGCGGATGGGCCACAATCGGCTTCGCCTACGCACAACCGCGTACTGGGAATTGCAGGTGTAGCCGCGGCGCAAGCGGAGTCGTCCGACGCAAGGGCCGGTGTCGGTCCCGCGCTTTCGCCCGGCAGTCTTGTTAAGGAATTGGAAACGAAATCCCGTTTGTTCCGTTCGCGGTTCAGGCGTGGAACAGGAAATTCTGGGCCGTGAGCGTCCCGCTGAAATTCTGCAGCGTGATGGCGGTGGCGGCGCCGAAGGTCGTGAGGTCGACCAAAGTGTTCGCGCCGACCTGCGTGATGTGACCGGCAAGTTGGGAGAACTGGGTCAGCCCGAAGCCATCGAGTTCGATCTGATCTCCGGCCGACGGAGTGAAGTCGGTGACGGTCGCGCTGCCGGAAGTCCAGGTGAAGACGAACTGGTCGGCGCCGCTGCCGCCGCTCAAGGTGTCGGCTCCGCTGCCGGCGACGAGGCGATCGTTGCCGCCGCCGCCCGACAGGACGGCGTTTCCGCTTCCGGCGATCAGCAAGTCGTTGGCTTCCGAGCCGATCACCGAGGTCACGCCCGGTGCGATCACATGCGATGTCCCGGCCGGCGTTCCGCCGGTGACCGGTTGTTGGGCAAGGATGGCGTTGTAGAAGTTCTGCGCCAGTTGCGCATAGCCGGCCGGGGTGGGATGTGCGGCGTCGGCGATCTGGCTGAGGGTGATGTTCGACATGTCGACCAGACTGACATTGGCGCCTGCCGCCGCCATGGCCGTCACGGTGGCGGTGATCGCCTGGTTGACCAGAGCCACTTCCTGGGCATCGTTGGGCTGGCCGGGAACGGTGGTGTCGAGGACGCGGGACTGATTGATCGGCGTCAGCGTCGCCACATAGATATGCGTCCCGGGACTGAGAGTACGCACATTGGTGACCATCTGTTCGATGTAAGCCGCCGTATCCGCCGCCGGTGACAATTCCTGGAAAATGTCGTTCGTCCCGGTGAGCAGCAGCACGGCGTCGGGATGATAGGTCGTCAGCATGTTGGGTAGCAGCGCCGCGAGTTGATCCGACCGCCAGCCTGGAAATCCGGCATGGTTTTGCGAGGGCAGAAGGGCATCGCCGGAAACATTGGGGCCGACGAAATTGATCAGGCTCGATTGGCTGGCGAAATCCCACCACAGCGGTCCGCGATAGCCGTCCTCGGTGTTGGTCTGGCCTTGGGCATAGTCGAGCGCGGTCCAGCCATAGGTAATGGAGTCGCCCAGTGGCAGGATGGTGGCGGCGTGCGACCACTGACTGGTGGCGAGATTGACGACGACGCCCTGAGTGCCGCCCGCGAAGTCGAGCGTGTTGGGCAGCACCGAAGCCGGATCGGCGCCCGCGACCGAGACGACGAGATTGGCAGTCGGATTGGGCGTGACCGGCGTGTCGGTGAACATGATATTGCGATGGCCCGCCGTCGACACATAGGTCTGGGCGGTCGGCCCGGGATTGAGCTGGGCGCCCCACAGTTCGAATGTGCCGGTGGCGCTCTGGGTATTGCCGTGCAGGATGGCGACGTTGCTGCTGGCATTGCCGTCGGCGTTAAAGGAGACACTGACGCGCTGCCAGGTCCCGTTGGCGACCACGGTTTGCTGCACCACGCTGTTGGTCGCACCCGCATAGTATTGAATGGTGAGGTTGCCGTCACCGCTCGCCAGCTTGACCCAGACGCTGAACGTGTATTGGCCTGAAAGGTTGGTCTGGACATAGAGACCGCTGTCCACCCCGGTCAGGGTCGTGCGATCCGCCGTGCTGGCGCCGCCGGTCGGGCCGCTGTCGATGTTGGCCGTCACCCCCGGCACCGTGCCGGTGTCGCTGAATTTCACCCAGGTCGCATCGTCGAACGCTTCCGATTGCAGGAGCTGGTTTTGCGCCGTGATGACGGGGACATTCTGGGCGTAGCTGGCGCCGTCGGAGATGCTGTACTGGAAAACATCATTGACGGTTTGACCGGGGGCGATAAGGCTCGCCGCATTGCTATAGAGAACGTAGTCATAAGTCCCATCGGCGCGCAGCACCAGCGAGCCGTAGGTTCCGGCGATGGTCGTTCCGACGTTGGCGGCCTGGCCGTTCACGGTCGCCACGCTGAGCGGCAAGCCGGCAGGATCGTTGTCGTTGCTGAGGACATTGCCGCTCGTCGGCGTGGTGCTCGTGACACTCGCAGAGGCGGCGTCCGCCGTTGCGACGGGCGGTGTGCCCGGGCCAGAGGGCAGGGGCTCGGTGACGTTGACCGTCAGCGTCGATCCCACCGTCACCGGCACCGTTTGGATGGCCGTCTGTGTCCCTGGCGAACCTGTCGTCGGCACATAGGTTTGGGCGGTCGCTCCGGGATTGAGCTGGGCGCCCCATAATTCGAACGTGCCGGTGGCGCTTTGTGTATCGCCATGCAGGATGGCGACGTTGCTGTTGGCATTGCCGTCGGCATTGAAGGTGACGCTGACGCGCTGCCAGGTGCCGTTGGCGATGACGGTCTGTTGCACCACGCTGTTTGTGGCGCCCGCATAGTATTGAATGGTGAGGTTGCCGTCACCGCTGGCCAGCTTGACCCAGACGCTGAACGTGTATTGCCCTGCGACATTGGTCTGGAAAAAAAGGCCGCTGTCCGCCCCCGTCAGAGTGGTTTTGTCGGCCGTGCTGGCGCCGCCGGTCGGGCCGGTATCGACATTGGCCGTTACGGTCGGCGTCGTACCGGTGTCGCTGAATTTCATCCAGGTCGCATCGTCGAACGCTTCCGATTGCAGAATCAGGTTCTGTGCGACGATAACCGGGACATTCTGGGTGTAGGTGACCCCGTCGGAGACGGTGTACTGAAACTGGTCCGTGACGGTTTGGCCTGGGGCGATGAGGCTGGCGGCATTACTGTTGAGGACGTAGTCGTAAGTCCCATCGGCGCGCAGCACCAGCGAACCATAGGTCCCGGCGATCGCCGTTCCGACGCTGGCGGTTTGGCCATTCACGCTCGCGACGTTCAGCGACAGTCCTGCTGGATCGCTGTCGTTGCTCAAGACGTTGCCGCTCGTCTGCGTTGCGTTCGCGGTATTCAGCGCTGCGGCGTCTGCCACAGCGACGGGAGGTGTACTCGGGGGCTCGGTGACATTGACCGTCAGCGTCGAGCCTACCGTCACCGGCACCGTCTGGGTACCCATCAACGAACCCGGTGCGCCGGTTGTCGGTACATAGGTCTGGGCGGTCGGACCGGAGTTGAGTTGCGCACCCCAGAGTTCGAACGTGCCGGTGGTGCTCTGAGTATCGCCATGCAGGATGGCGACGTTGCTGTTCGCGTTGCCGTCGGCATTGAAGGTGACGCTGACCCGCTGCCAGGTGCCGTTGGCGACGACGGTCTGTTGCACCGTGGTGTTGGTGGAGCCTTGATAGTACTGGATGGTGAGATTGCCGTTGCCGCTCGCCAGCTTGATCCAGACGCTGAATGTGTATTGGCCCGAAACGTTGGTCTTGAAATAGAGCCCGCGGTTTATTCCCGTCAGCGTGATTTTGTCGGCTGTCGTCGCGGTGCCGGTGGGACCGGTATCGACATTGGCGGTGACGGTCGGCGCCGTGCCGGATTTGGCGAACTTCACCCATGTTTTGTCGTTGAATGCTTCCGATTGCGGGATCAGGTTTTGGGCGATGATCACCGGGACGTTCTGGGTGTAATTGAAGCCGTCGGAGACGGTGTATTGAAACACGTCCTTGACGGTCTGGCCGGAGGGGATGAGGCTCGCCGCATTGCTGTAGATGACGTAGTCGTAGGTCCCATCGGCGCGAAGCACCAGCGAACCGTAAGTCCCGGCAATCGATACACCGACGCTTGCCGTCTGGCCCTTGACCGTCGCGATGTTGAGCGCCAATCCGTTCGGATCGCTGTCGTTGCTCAATACGCTACCGGTCACATGCACAGGGCCGGACGTGTTCGTGGACACGCTATCGGCGACCGCCAATGGTGGTGTGTTCGGGTCAATTGCCATGAGCTATGCCCCCTTGTGCACAGTTCTAGCCACTGATGCTTGTGCGCCAGCCCTTGATCATCGCTATATCGTCCGGCCCCAGTTGCCGAATACCCCGATGCTAGAAAGGTTGTTGGCTGCAGTGCAAGTGGAGCACCTGTGCGCGCGTGCAAAACTTTCGACGTAGCTCTTGCGGAAGGGCTTCGCGCGCCAAGTTGAGCATGGCTATGTCAATCAACGCCCTGAAAAATCGCGGCGGCGTTGCGGCTGACGTCTGCAACGATGCGAATATCCGTCCACGGACGAAAATGTTTGATCGGATTGTATAATAACAATCGTATTTTCAAGACCGGAATTGGTAATCAGTAAAATCGCTTATGCGCCGCCGCCGTGAATACTTCGCGCCGTGATCCTGAAGGATTCGCCGTCTTGGCTCATTCGCTCCGATCCATTGGCACCGCATTCTGCGCGTTCGACAACAGCATTCGTCGGATTCGCAACATATTCCGTGGACCGAGGAATTGAGTGGTATCTCTAGATCATACAAATGCAAGCTTGACGCGAAATGATAGTCGGGCGTAGCGGCCCGGTTGAGCAAAACAAAAAATTGGCAGGGCTCAGAACTGCCGCGGGAGGGAATATGGAATCCAAGAAGCGACGAACCAAATAGTCGTGTCCGCAGCGATATCGGCCTGAAGAAACGGGATCGGTGTCGCGCCACGCGCGGTTCGAAAAAGCATTCAGTTCAGATTCAAGGCGGCATCGGCTCAACCGGTTGGCTTGAGCCAGCGCGAGCGCGCGGCCGCAGGACAAAGGGGCGGCGCTGTCGCCGAGTTGGGAGGGAAACATGATACACGCATTGAGACACAACGGCCGGACGCTCTGGCTTTCCGCCAGTGTGCTGGCTCTTGCTGCGGCCGTTCCGGCATTGGCGCAGAACATGGTGCTTACGCCGGGAACCGATTACGACATCTATGCCTTGGCGGGAAACTATTCGACCGTCCAGCTCGCGTCGGGCACGAATGGCTACTTGATCCAGAGTAATGCGATAACGACACCCACGGGCGGGGTTGGCATTTTCACCAATGGCGGTCTCGCATCTGCGGCGAGCCTTGATCCTGCCGGCAACTTCCACAACATCTCGTGGTCGGTATCGACCACCAGTGCACCGCAGTTCGTGGTCGACAAGGGTGCCTCGCTGACGGTGGTTGGATCGGGCTTCGAGCTCGCCTCGATGTTTCAGGCAGCCGGTGATGTCACGTTCCGCGAAGGGAATTGGACGTTTTTCGAAGGCAATAGCTTTCTCGGCAATTTGACATTCGAGGGAAAGTCGGACGTCAGGTTTGGTGATTACTGGTGGGGCTGCTGCACCTTTGCGAGCGCCGCGACGTTGGGGCCGAGCGCCAATCTGGCGCTCAACGACAGCACGATCTCGTTCCGCCAGTATGCCGGCACGACGATGTCAATCGGCGGCAATGTTTCCGGCAGCGCGATTTCCGATATCGAACTGATCTCCGGCGACATGATCGTGAACGGCAGCGACGCGTCGAAAGTGTTCGCCGGTACGGTCAATGTCGGTAGCAGTTCGACGTTCACGGTCGGCGATGCGACCCACGCTTCCGCCAAGTTCGGCGGCGCCAGCACGACCCAGATCAATCTCACCACGGTTTCCTCGAAGTTGGCCGGCTACGGCACGATCACGGGCAACGTCGCCAACAACGGCATCGTGAAGGCCGGCGGGGCCAGCGGCGTTGCCGGTAATCTCACCATCAACGGCACCTATACGCAGGCACAAACGGCGCAGTTGTACGTCGGTGTGACGCCCAGCGGCGCCCAAGGCCTGATCGTCAACGGCACTGCGGCGCTGAACGGCGAAATGGTTCTCGCGGTGTCCCCCGGAACTTACGGCAACGGCGTCTATCCCATTCTGACGGCGACCCACATCACCGGCGACTTCGTGAGCGTTTCCACCAGCGGCGCCGTCAGCGGCGCGATGGTCGGCATGATGAAGTCGTCCACCGGCTATACGCTGGTCACCGAGAAGGGTTCGGCCGCTCAGGTCTACGGGCACCTCGCTTATGCAAACCGGTCGTCGCTGACCAATTTCGTGAACTCGGCCTACGATGCCATCGTCATGACCCCGGAAACGGGCGCCAAGATCGACACGTGGCTGACGCCGACCGGCGCGCTGGAAAACGTGTCGCGCGACGGTCTGGGTTACGAAAACAAGACCTACGGCGTGAGCTTCGGCGGCATGCATCGCTTCGCGGCACATGGCGGCGTGGTGGGCGCGGCGTTCTCCTATCGCCATGGCAACATGACGGTGAAGGACGATCCCACGACGGCGTCGACCAACGGCTACGACCTTGCCGTCTACGGCGGTGCCGACGTCAATGAACTGCGGTTCGACGGCAGTGCTTTCTACAATCTCACCGACGCGCATACCAACCGTCCAATGGGCTCCTTCGGCACGTCTCAGGCCGACCTAGGCGGCTACGCTTACGGCGTGTCCGGTCAGGTAAGCCATGCGATGGTCGGCGGACTGGTGGCGCCGTATCTGCGCGTCACCTACGCGCGGATCCATATGGATGCGGCCAAGGAGACGGGCTCGACCTATTACGATCTCGCTCCGAATGCCATCAACCTCAACACCGTCGTGACCGACCTCGGCATTCGCGCCCATCTTCTGCGCCCCGAGCCCGGCCGTCGCTTCAAGCTTGATGCCGATGTGGCCTGGCAATACGACCTCTCCGACACCGGAGAGACCGTCACGGGCGGCTTCGCCAACTTCGCAGGCGGTTCGTCCGTCAGCTACTGGCGCGGTGACTCGAAGCAGGCGGTCCGCGTCGGCCTGAACGCAAGCGGTGAAGTGACCGATCAGATCGGGGCCTACGGCCGCGTTGGCGGCACGCTCACGAGCCATCGTCGCGCCGGCGAAGTCGCGCTCGGCGTCACGTACAAGTTCTGAGCGGGCCGGAAGGCTGATCGAAAGACTGATCGAAAGACGTGGGGCCGACGGCCCGAGGGCAGGGAACCAACAGCGAAGAGTGATCAAGGATCACACAGACCGAGGGATTCGCCGGTAACCGCTGTTGGTCTTGCTCCGTAAAAGGATTTGGGAGGGTAGAGTGAATAGACAAGAGAATTGCAGCGCCGCTTCGGCAAAGCTGAGTTCGGTGTTGTTCGGCGGCGTGTCGGTTTTGGCGCTTGGCTTGATGATGCCGGCGATGGCACAGAACCAGGTGGAAACCGTCGTCGTTACCGGTCAGCGCGCGGCCATCGAAAGTGCCGTGAAGATCAAGGAAAACGCCGATCAGATCGTCGACTCCATCGTCGCCGACGACGCCGGCAAGCTGCCGGACCGGTCGATCACCGAAGTGCTGCAGCGCGTCTCCGGCGTGACGACGACGCACTTCAACAATCTCGGCAATCCCGACGACTATACGGTCGAAGGCTCCGGTCCGACCGTGCGCGGTCTGCCTGGCGGCTCATCGCAGTTGAACGGCCACAATGCGTTCAGCGCCAACGGCGGCCGGCAGATCCTGTGGGGCGACGTTCCGGCCGAACTGATGGCCGCGGTCGACGTCTACAAGACCTATACGCCGGATCAGATCGAAGGCGGCCTCGGCGGCTCGATCAACTTGCGCACCCATAAGCCGTTCGACTTCGACGGCACCAAGATCGGCGGCGTCGTCAGCGCCAGCTATGGCGACCTCATCAAGCAGGCTCGCCCCAAGATGTCGGTGATGGGAAGCACGCTGTGGGACACCTCGGTGGGCGAGATGGGCCTGCTGGTCGACCTGTCTTACGACGACAGCTCCTATCGCAACGACTCCATCCAGGTCGATCCCTATTACCCGCACGCCGATGTGATCGACAACTACACCATCATCGGCTCGGGCCAGAACGCCGATGTGAAGCTGAAGGACAATCCCACCATCTACTGGCTGCCGGGCGGCTTCGGCTATCATACGTCCAACGGCTATCATAAGCGTGGCGGCGCCTATGCCGCGTTCCAATGGCGGCCCAACGACCGGCTGTCGCTTTACGTCACCGCGTTCAGCACGCTCAACGACGGCAACGAACTGCTCAACGATTTCCGGGGCGGCGGAGCGGCCAACCACTCGAACGTGACCTACACCACGGCCTCGGGCGACACGCGGCTCAGCGGCATCGGCAAGCAGCAACTGCTTTCGGCCTTGTCGAGCGGAACGCCCGGCCCGACCAGTCCGCTCTATCATCTGTATGACGCCGGCAACAATCTCATTTACGCGAACGCGTATTACGATACCAGTTTCGGATCGGGCTGGACGCCCGGGTTCGACGCCATGAAGGATCAGTG
Source organism: Alphaproteobacteria bacterium (assembly GCA_023259375.1). Lineage (GTDB taxonomy): Bacteria > Pseudomonadota > Alphaproteobacteria > Micropepsales > Micropepsaceae > Rhizomicrobium. The sequence continues at coordinate 18,019 of JAHFQC010000040.1, read as the reverse complement.
CACCGAAGCGGCAAAGCTCTGCTCGACCGCAAATACGTTTACCACGGCCAGCAAGTCGTTTGCCCGCACCACCGATCTCAACGGCGGCGCCAATTGGGAGCCGACCGAAAACTGGCTCGTGCGGTCGTCCTTCGACTACATCTACTCGAAGTCGAGCTCCCGCAGCTTCGACGTCCAAGCCAACGCGATCATGTCACCTTATGGTTTGGATCTGCGGGGGAACTATCCCACCATCGTCATGGGCGACGCGTCCGCGCTCAAGACCCGTTCCAGCTATTACTGGAACAGCACGATGGACAGCGTCAACAGCAACTACGGCCAGGAGATGCAGGGCAATATCGATGCCGAATACAGCCTGAACGCCGGCATCTTCAAGAAAATCAAATTCGGCGTTCGCGGCGACGTTCGCCTCGAACACGACAGGGGCTCGGGCTTCAAATGGAGCGGACTGACGCCAACCTGGACCAGCCCGCAGCATTGGTGGACCGACGCCGCGTCCGTGAAAGACACGGTGCTGTATCAGTTCCCGAACTTCTTCCGCGGCGAAGTGAACCTGCCGGGCCCGGCGCTGTTCATCGCTCCCTCGGCGGTGCAGACCTACGACGCCGCATATTTCCACACCCAGTACGGGCAGCCCGGCGACACCACCGGCGATGCGACCTTCGATCCGCATCTCGAGGCCCGCTACAAGACCGTCAACGCGGCCGGCTATGCCATGGTCGACTTCGCAAGCGAAAGCGTATTGGGCATGCCGCTGAGCGGCAATGTCGGTGCGCGCCTCATCTATGTCGACAACCAGGCGAAAGCATCCTGGACGCAAAATGCCAACATGGTGTTCCTCTATGATCCCAACAACACGGGCACAAACCAGGTCTACGCGACAGCTCCGGTCACCTATCCGAAGGCCGAGGGGCGGGTCAGTTGGACGCTGTTGCCGGCGTTCAACATCCAGGTCATGCCGACCGACAAGCTCCATATCCGGTTGGCCGGATCGATCACGGCGGAGCAGCCTGGCTTCCCGGGAAGCTACAGTTCTTACGGTGTCAGCACGGATAGCAGCAACCTCGCGCAGACCTTCAGCCTGCAGGCCAACAATCTGCGCCTGAAGCCTCAGATGGGTCGCAACCTCGATCTCTCGACGGAATGGTATGGCGACGGCGGCGCCAACGCTTATGTGTCGCTGTTCTATAAATCCCTCAAGCACCGCCAAATCACGTCTTTCGAGATGCAGGACATGTCGTGGGTGGTCGGCGTTCCGGCCGGCAGCGATCCCACCAATACCGTGAGCTGTCCGCAGAAGGACGCTGCGGGGAACTGCATCTTCATTCCCGGATCGATTCAGACGTTCGTCAAGCCGACCCTGGTGCAGTCGACCATGAATTCGAACAAGGAAGACGTGATCCGGGGCGCCGAGCTCGGCTTCACCAAGTATTTCGACTTCGACTTCGTGCCATCCTACATGAAGGGTTTCGGCGTCAGCGGCAACTTCACCTATATCGACTCCAGGGCTCGCGGCGACTACTCGTTCGACATGTACGGCAACAATATCAGTTCGCATCTGCCGCTGGCCGGCATGTCGCACTACGCCTACAACGCGATCCTGATGTACGACCGCGATCCGGTCTCGTTCCGTCTCGCCTACAACTGGCGCAGCAAGTACCTGATGTCGGCCTATGGCTGGAACACGCAGGGCAATTATCAGGCGAGCGACAACGCCATCACGTGCCTGAAGAACAACACGGCCGCGGATGGCTTCGGCGGCAATTCGGTCGATGGCACCTGCCACTTCTCGCTGCCGGTCTGGAGTAAGTCGTTCGGTTCGCTCGACACCGGTCTGGACTACAAGATCGACGACCACTTCTCGTTCAATATCCAGTCGCAGAACCTGCTCAACACCAAGGCCAAGACGACGATGGGCTACGGTTTGCAGGAGCATGGCCGCAGCTGGTTCGTTGCCGACCGCCGCGTCTCGATCGATCTGCGGGTGAACTACTAGCCGACAGGGTCCGGTGAAGGCCGGGCCCATCCCGGTTCCGCGATGCGATGGCCGAGCGGGATCGAGAGAGAAAGGCGGCGCTACCCGCCTTGCACTTCCCCTGATGTACATCACGAGCAGGCGAAGTGCCCTCCCAGAGGATCCCCGGTGTCACGAGCCGGGGATCCTCGCATATCCGGCGGTCGCGTGATGCACCCGCAAAGGAGGCCCAGTTGCGTATGTTCTGGTCTCGTCATCGCCCCCCGGCGGATGTCGCTTCGCTGTTCGGAAGCGCCCCGCGGCATCATGGAAATCAGGAAGGCGGCGACAATGCTCCACCTGGAGCGTGCCGCCGGATTGTGCAAACCGTCGGGCTGCGAGAAGATGGTTCCCGTCGCGGACGCCTGTCAACTTTGACGGGCGCTCCGGCCGCAAGCGGGGGGCAGGGGTACGGCATGAACTGGTATCGCGAAAAAATCGGGCGTTACCCCGAATGGGTCCAGAACACGATTCTGGTCATCGTGCTGTCGACTGCGTTCGGCATGTTCACCGGGCTTGCGGACTTCGTTCATGGCAGTGGCGACAACGCCGCCTTAGCCAACAAACTTCTGTCCGCCTGGTTTTGGGCGCCGATGGTGCCCCTGGTGCTTGCGATAGACCGGCGCCTGCCGCTGAAAGAAGCGCAGTTTCCATTGCGCATGGGAATTCATTTTCTTCTGAGCATACCGTGGGCCGCCGTGCATACCGCGGTTTTGGCGATTGCCGAACTGCCGCTCAAGTTCATCCGCTTCAGCCCGTTTTTGCAGCCTCAGAACACCTACTACTATTTCTTTGGCGACTGGTTCACCTATATGGTCCTTTTCGCGTTCGTTTTCGCGATACGGTACTATCGGCGGTACAACCAGAGCCAGCTCGAGTTCGAGCGGCTGAACAACCGGTTTCTCCAGATCCATCTCGATTACCTGCGCATGCAGCTCGAGCCGCATTTCCTCTCGAACGCGCTGAACGCGATCGCGTCCACGACCGAGACCGATCCTCCTTTGGCGCGGCGGATCATTGCCGATCTTGGCGCCTTGTTGCGGCTCTCGCACGAGTACAAGGACAGGCAACTGATCCCGCTCAAGGAAGAGATCTCGGTGCTGGAACACTATCTCTCGATCCAGCGGGTGCGGTTCGGCGATCGGATCCGGATCGACATCGACGTTTCGCCCGATGTGGAAGGGGCGCACGTCCCATGCCTGCTGCTGCAGCCGCTCGCCGAGAATGCCATCCGTCACGGCCTGTTGGGAACCGACGGGGGCGGCATCATCGAAATTACCGCGCGCCGTGCGGGCGATAGCGTCGAAATCCGGATGGCGGACGACGGCGCGGGTCTTCCGGCCGGCTGGAATATGGAAACGTCGGTCGGGCAGGGACTGTCGATCACGCGCGAGCGGCTGGAAGCGCTTTTCCCGGACGGATCGGCGCGCTTGGCCATCGGGCCGCGGGCTTCGGGAGGGACCGAGGTTCGTGTTATCATCCCGTTTCTAGAGGACGGAGCAAAGCGGTGACCGCGGCGAATGAACTGCAGTTGTGCGTATTGATTGTCGACGACGAAGCGCTCGCCCGCAGCAGGCTGGCAAATCTGCTGAAGCGCGACCCGCAGGTGGTCAAGATTCTCGAGGCCGAGAACGGGCTGGTCGGCATCGACATGATTGAAGCCGAGCACCCCGATATCGTCTTTCTCGACGTCCAGATGCCTCATCTCGACGGTTTCGGGCTGTTGCAGGCCATCGGGGCCGAGAACATGCCGCAGACGATCTTCGTCACGGCCTATGACCGCTATGCGGTGCGTGCGTTCGATGCCGATGCGGCGGACTATCTGGTGAAGCCGTTCGCGGACGAGCGGTTCGATCAGTCGATGGCGCGCGTCAAAGCCCGCATCGCCACGGCGCAGCCGTCTGCGTTCGGACCGAACGTCCGCGAGGCCGCCGCCGGAGGAAGTGCGCATTGGAGCCGGCTGGTGGTGCGGACCGGCGGCATTGTCCGGCTGATCAAGATCGAGGATGTGGACTGGATCGAAGCGGCCAACGTCTACGTGAACGTTCATGTCGGTCCGCAGGAGTTTCTCTACCGCATCGCCCTCAGCCATTTGGCGACCAAGCTCAATCCATCGCAATTCGCGCGGATTCACCGCTCCGCGATCGTCAATATCGCGCGGATCCAGGAACTCGAAGCGGTCGGGCAGGGTGAGTTCGAGGTCGTGCTGACCAACGGCAATCGCCTCCATCTGTCCAAGACCTACCGGATGGAGCTCGAGAAGCAACTCGGCCAGTCGCTCTGATGCTTGGCTGGAGATGCTCATAGGGGAGGGATTTCACCGCGCCGGCTGGCCTCTTCACAACGCCGGTAATCCGCTCCGCAACAATTCTGCCGGGCGGATTTTTTTTGGCCTATTGTCCATCACGTTCAGTGGAATATCCGGGTACGGCGTAACGACGAAATGTGCCATGCGGGTGCGCTGCTTTTGGCGGTGCCCAGGCCCAGCATGGGAAAACAAAAAGAACGTCGCGGATATTCGAGTACAGGGGAGAAAACGGGTATGCGTAGCCGAGGGGGCCTCAAGCGGGCCGCGGGAATTGCGGCCGGAATGGCCGGCTGTTTCGCCATCGCCGCCAGCGCATTCGGCGACGGCTTGACCAACGAAAATCTTGTCCAGCGGATGGCGCCGGGCATCAATCTGGGCAATACGCTCGAGGCGCTCAATCTCAGCGTCCCAGCGCCCGCGAAAGCCTCGCAGGAGACCGCCTGGGGAAATCCGCCGGCGAACCAAGCGATTTTCGATGCCTACAAGGCGGCCGGGTTCAAGAGCGTGCGCATTCCGGTGTCGTGGAGCGAATATGCCGACGCCGACGGCAATATCGATCCGCGCTGGATGGCGCGCGTGAAAGAGGTCGTGGACTACGCCCGCAAGTCGGGCCTTTACGTGATGATCAACATCCACTGGGACGGCGGATGGATGAACCACCCGACCTATCCCCAACAGGCGGCGATCGACGCCAAGATCACCAAGCTGTGGACCCAGATCGCAACCAGCTTCCAGGGTTATGACGACCATCTGCTGTTCGCCGGCATCAACGAAGTCGGCGAAGACAATACGCAGGGCGCCCCGACCGCCGAGTTTTGTGCCGTCCAGAACGGCTTCAACCAGGCCTTCGTGAAGGCGGTCCGTGCCACCGGCGGCAACAATGCGACGCGCTTTTTGGTGGTGCAGAGCTATTTCACCAACATCGACCATGCGCTGCGGTGCAACGCGACGCTTCCCGTCGACACCGTCAGCAAGCGGCTGGCGATGGAGGTGCATTACTACGACCCGTACGATTTCACGATCAACAACAAGAGCACGGTCTGGCAATGGGGCGCCAACGCCACCGATCCGTCGAAGACCGTGAATGAAACCTGGGCCAACGAATCCTATACCGACACCCAGTTCCAGAAGGTGAAGACCGCATTTGCCGACAAGGGCATTCCCGTGATCGTCGGCGAATACGGCGCCTATGTGAAGACGGACGACAAGGGCCGGAGCGTCTATCCGGGCATGCGCTCCTACCTGAAGGACTGGACCGCGTACGTCACCAAATCGATCTACAGCCACGGGCTGGTTCCGATGTGGTGGGACACCGGCGCGTTGTTCGACCGCACGACCGGAACGCAGAAAGACCCCGCCGCGATCGGTTGGGTCATCGACTCGACCAAATGAATTCTGAGGGCGCCCGCGCGCCCTGAACCAATCCACGAGGACATCATCATGCAGATCGGCAAGCGAGATCTATTGAAGGCGACGGTAACCCTGGCGATGGCGGCAGGGCTACCGATTGCCGCGGAAGCCAAACCGGCGTCGTCGCCCATCGCCCCCGGACCGTTCGCCCCCTATTGGGATTCGCTGATCCGCGGCTACAACGCGCCGGATTGGTTCCGCGATGCCAAGTTCGGCATCTGGGCGCATTGGGGCCCGCAATGTGCTCCCGAAGCCAGCGACTGGTACGGCCGCAACATGTACGTCCAGGGCCACTGGCAATACGACGCTCACTTGAAGCGTTACGGCCATCCGGCCGATGTCGGCTTCATGGAGGTCATCAACAGCTGGAAGGCCGAAGCCTTCGATCCGGACGCGTTGCTTGCTCTCTACAAGAACGCCGGTGCGAAGTACTTCGTCGCGCTCGCCAACCACCACGACAATTTCGATACCTACGCTTCGAAGTTCCATGCCTGGAATTCGACGCGGGTCGGTCCCAAGAAGGATCTGATCGGGATGTGGGCCAAGGCGGCGCGGGCCAAGGGCCTTAAGTTCGGCGTTTCCAATCACTCGTCGCATGCCTGGCACTGGTTCCAGGTAGCATATGGCTACGACGCCGAAGGCCCGCGTAGGGGCGAGCGCTACGATGCCTGGAAACTCACCAAAGCGATGGGCAAGGGCAAATGGTGGGAAGGCCTCGATCCGCAGGAACTCTATGCCGGCCGCGCCATGCCGATACCCGATGGCATGACCTCCGCCAAGGCGGCGCAGGAATGGCACGACCGCAACGACGGCTACTGGTTCGAAGATCCGCCGCCGGCCAATCCCGGATTCGCCAAGCGCTGGTACGCGCGCTGCAAGGATTTGATCGACAGCTATCAGCCCGATCTCATCTATTTCGACGACGCCGAACTGCCGCTCGGCCAGTATGGTCTCGACATCGCCGCCCACTACTACAACGCGGCGATCAATTGGCACGGCAAGGCGGACGTGGTGATCAACGCCAAGAATCTCGCCGATCTGCATCGCCCCGGCATCGTCGAGGACGTCGAACGCGGTTTGCGTGCCGGCATCCAGCCTCTGCCCTGGCAGAGCGACACCTGCATCGGCAGCTGGCACTACGACCGCGGCATCTACGAGCGCAATGAGTACAAGAGCGCCGATTACGTGATCCATGTCCTGGCCGACGTCGTCTCCAAGAACGGCAATCTTCTGCTCAGCGTGCCGGTGCGTTCCAACGGCACTATCGACGAGAAGGAAGCCGCGGTGGTGGAGGGCATCGCGTCCTGGATGAACCGCTTCTCGGAAGCGATCCACGGCACGCGTCCCTGGAAAAGCTTTGGCGAGGGTCCGACGGAAGTCGCGGGCGGCATGTTCAGCGAGGGCAAGACCAAAGGCTTCACCGCCGCCGACATCCGCTTCACCACAAAAGATGGGGCGCTTTACGCCATCACATTGGGCAAGCCGGGCGACAAGGTCGTCATCGCCTCCTTGAAGGACGCCTCGGTGAAGCGCGTCGAATTGGTGGGGTCGAACGCGCCGCTGGCCTTCCAGAAAACCGATGCGGGACTGGTTGTCACCGTTCCCCCGGCCGCGAGTCACGATTATGGTGTCGCGCTGAAACTGATGGGCGAAGGCCTGGTCTAGCGGGAGGATACGAAAACATGACGAACATGTCTGCCGGAGGAGAGTTCAGCCGCTCCAAGATGCGCGTTGCAGCCGCTGCGCTGACCTTCGCGTTCATGCTTTCGCCGTCCTTTGCGGAGCCGAAAAGCGCGGTGCCGCCGTTTACCACCATTCTGTACGGCGCCGCCTATTATCACGAATACATGCCGACCGAGCGGCTGGATAAGGACATCGCCCTGATGAAGGCGGCGGGGATCACCGTCGTCCGTATGGGCGAATCCACTTGGAGCCTGTGGGAGCCGGAAGACGGGCGCTTCGAATACGCCTGGATGGATCGCGTCGTGGCGGCGATGGACAAGGCCGGCATCAAGGTGGTGATGGGCACGCCGACGTATTCCATCCCCGCCTGGATGGCGAAGAAGCATCCCGAGATCCTGGCCCGCCGTATGAACGGCACCGCGACGGGTGCGCCGGCCGCTTACGGTATGCGCCAGAACATGGATACGGACGCCAAGGCCTATCGCTTCTATGCCGAGCGGATGATCAAGAAGATCGTGGCCCACTATAAGAACAACTCCGCGGTGATCGGCTGGCAGGTCGATAACGAGACCAGCCCCTATGGCGCCGCCAACGACGACGTGTTTGCCGGTTTCAAGCTTCACTTGAAAAAGAAGTTCGGCACCCCGGAAGCGCTGAGCAAGGCGTGGTTCCTGAATTACTGGGGCCAGAACATCCATGAGTGGGAAGACCTGCCGCGGCCCGACGGCGCCCAGAGCACCGGCTACAAGCTCGAATGGTCGCGCTGGAGCCAGATGCGTGTGACGAACTTCCTGTCGTGGCAAGCCGGGCTGGTCCGCGTGAGCGGGTCTCCGCGGCAGTTCGTGACCCACGACTTCGCCGGTTCGCTGCATGCCGACGTCAATGAAGGCGCCGTGGCGGCGGCGCTCGATATGCCGGCCGTCAATGTCTATCACTGGGCACCGCAGGATCAGTACGACGGCTCGGAGCAGACGTTGCAGGGCAACTTCACCCGCTCGCTCAAACACGGCAACTATCTGGTCACCGAGACCAACGCCCAGACCACCGACTGGTCGTCGTCGTTCCAGTATCCGCCGTATGACGGACAATTGCGCGAAGACGTCTACACGCATGTCTCCAACGGCGCCAACATGGTCGAGTATTGGCATTGGGCTTCGATCCACGCCAATCAGGAGACCTATTGGAAGGGCGTCTTATCGCACGATCTCGAGCCCAATCGCATCTACGCCGAAGTCAGCCGTACGGCGCATGAGTTGCAGAAGATCGGGCCGAAGCTGGTCAATCTCAAGATCCACAACGACGTCGCCATCCTGTGGAGCCGCGACTCGTACAATGCCTTGAACGACATGCCGTTCGCCAAGAACGGCGCGCAATGGAACGGCAGCGGCAATCGGGCCGACTACAATAGTCTGGTGCGCCAGCTTCATCGTGCGCTCTACGACATGAATGTCGGGGCCGATTTCGTCTTCCCCGATACGGCGGATTTCTCCGCCTACAAGGTCCTGATCGTCCCGTCGCTTTACGTCGCCGATGAGGCTCTGCTGCGCCGCATCTCGGATTACGTCAAGAATGGCGGCCGGGTGCTGATGACGTTCAAGAGCGGCTTCACCAACGAGAACACCGCCGTGCGCTGGGAAATGGCGCCGGGGCCGCTCAGGGACGTCTTGGGCTTCCATTATCAGGAATTTTCCAATCTGGCGCAGCCGCTGACGCTGAAGGCCGATCCGTTCCACGCCGGCGACGACAACAAGGTGCAGTACTGGGCCGAATTCCTGCAGCTCGACGGCGCCAAGGCGCTGGCGACCTACGATCATCCGTTCTTCGGCCGCTGGCCCGCGATCACCGAGAACAGCTTCGGCAAAGGCAAGGTCGTCTACGAAGGCACCTATCTCTCCGACAAGCTGCAGGCGAACGTGCTGCGCGGTGTGCTCGATGAGGCCGGTCTGATCGGCGCCGATCAGAAGCTTCCCGCCAAGCTGCATGCGCAAAGCGGCATCAACGGCCAGAACCGCGCGCTGCATTACTACTTCAACTATTCCGGCGACGAGAAAAGCTTCGCCTATCCGCATGCTGCCGGTGTTGATCTGCTGACGGGGCACGCCATCGCCGCCGCGCAGACCGTCACGCTGGCGCCGTGGGATTTGGCGATCATTGAGGAAGGCGCGAACTAGATCTCACTTCGTCATGGCCGGGCGTTCGACCCGGCCATCCAGACGGTTGTGAAATCAGGAGCTGCGCTGGTATTCGCTCTGGCACTGGATGGCCGGCTCAGAGGCCAGCCATGACGAAAGTAAGCGCACAGGTTTCCGAATTGGTCTTCTAACGCCGCTTCTTCTTTGCCTTGGTGGCGATATCGTCGATCCAAGTCAGCGAGCGTACCGCCGTGGCGAGGCCCAATGTCGGGATGGCGAGTAGCGCGACGTGGCGCAGCTCGTCGGCCGTGAGTCCGTCGGCCAGCGCGCGGCGGGTATGAGAATGGACCGCACCTTCGAGACCGGCGCCCGCCGCGAAGGCCAGTTTCACCAGATGCCGCGTGCGGGCGTCCAACGGTCCGGCCTCGGCGCAGCGCTCGCCCAATTCGGTGAAGCTTTCCCAGATTTCGGGATGGCGTTCGGCGATGATTTTCGCGCCGCCGGGCAGTTTGGCCGCTTTGGGCATGAGAGTCCCCTATATAAGAAGTGTGTCGACCAGCGTTCCCGCTTCGGCGCGCGGGGCGCTCGGCGGGCGCGAAATCAGGAACTCCGCCGCGGCGAGGGCTTTCTGGGCGCCGGAATCCTGATCGCGCAAAGCTTCGACGCCGTCGCCGCTTCGTTTCGCGCGCAGGAAGGTATGGCGTTCGCCGTTGCTATCCAGCGGTGCCGCCAGCGGCCGCGACTGCCATTCCCACGCCTGTGCCGGATCGAATCCGGCCAGACCCGCGAGCAAGGGCGCCAGATAGAGGCGGGCAGTCACCAGCGCCGAGGTCGGATTGCCCGGCAGGCCGAGCACGATGGTCTCTCCAACTTTGCCGAGCCACACCGGTTTGCCGGGGCGGATCGCGACTTTGGCGAAGACAAGCTCCAAACCGGCGAACATGGTCTTGGCGAAATCGCGTTCGCCGACCGAGGCGCCGCCTGTCACCACCACGACATCGGCCTGAGAGACGGCCTCCGATGCGGCGCGCTGCAAACGGGGCAGGTCATCGCCACACACGCTTTGACCGGCAATGCGGCCGTGCCCCCGCCGGACGAAGGCGCCCAATGCGGGCGTGAGACTGTCCGGAATCTGATGATCCGCACCGGCCGAACCCGGGGCCCGCAGCTCGTCGCCATTGGCCAGAAGGAACACCCGCGGCTGCCTTATCACCGCGAGATCGGCCGCATCGGCGGCGGCTGCGGCGACCAGGCGCTGCGGATTGAGCGGCACGCCCGCGGGCACCAGCACATCGCCGACCGCAAAATCCGATCCCGCCGCGCGGATGTGGCGGCTCGCTCCGGGCGGCTGATGGAACTCGGCGCGGGCGCCCGCGGCGGTAACATCTTCCTGAATGACGACCCGGTCGGCGCCGGGCGGAACCGCCGCGCCGGTGAAGACGCGCACGCAGGTGCCGGGGGCGATCGCATCCGGCACGCTGCCGCCCGCAAACGATTTGCCCGCCACCAGCAACGTGACCGGTACGCTGCGAAGATCCTCGTCGCGCACGGCATAGCCATCCATCGCCGACACCGCGAAAGCCGGGGCATTGCGCCCGGCGACGACCGGCGCGGCAAGCACGCGGCCGTCACATTCCGCCAGCGGCACTGTTTCGGACGCCAACGGTTTGGTCAGCTCGGCGACAAGGCGGGTAGAGTCTTCGAATCGGATCATGCGGGTTCCTTGGCGCGGCGCGCGGCTTTGGGCAGGCAGTCCGCTATGGTATGCTGATCGAGATCGCGGAAGAAAGCGTTGCGCGCATCGCGCAGATAGCAGCGCAAGCGGCAACCTACGCTCAAGGTGCAAGCCCCGCCGTCGGTGCGGAAGCATTCGACGACCGGCTGCTCGCCTTCGAGATCGCGCACCAGCTTTCCCACTTTGATTGTGTCGGGCGCCACCGCGAGCACTACGCCGCCGCCGTTACCGCGGATCGTACGGACCAACCCCAATCCGGCAAGTGTTTGAACCACCTTGTGAAGATGATTGCGCGAAACGTTGCCGAGCATCTCCGCCAGCGTCTCGACATTGAGTGGTCCGCCATCGGGTTGGTTGGCGAGCAGCATCAGGGTGCGCATCGCGAAGTCGGTTGAGGCAAGGAGTCGCAAGGAGTGGTCCTCAAACTGGTATTGACAGTACCACATTAAAGCGTAGTTTGAAGTGGTATTCAAGATACCTGTTTGAGAGTCTTTCGCAGGTGTGGGGCGGACGTGTCGTTCCGTCGGGGGATCTTCAGCCTACGGATAAGTACGAACCAGACACGGGCTGCGTAACTAGCCAAAAGTAAAACGAACGGAGGAGAGTCCTGTGGCAGCGAACGTCGCGAATGCAGTGGGTACGCCCCTGCGCTTGTCCGGCAATCCATCCCGTGGCTTGACCATGGGGACCTGGGGCTTCTTCATCGGCTTCGCCGCGGTCGCGCTTTACGGCCCGGCGGCGAAGTTCTTCCAGGCACAGATGCATCTGAGCGGCTTCGCGCTCGGCATTCTGGTCGCCGCACCGCAGCTCACCGGTTCGCTGCTTCGCATACCGTTCGGCGCCTGGGTCGACCGCGCCGGCGGCCGCATCCCGATGCTGACGCTGTTCGGATTGTCGCTGATCGGCATGGCGGGACTTGTCTATGTCCTGATGACCATGAAGACGCTGACGGCGTCGGTCTATCCGGTCGTGCTGGTATTCGGCTTTCTCAGCGGCTGTGGTGTGGCGTCGTTTTCGGTCGGCGCTCCGCAAGTCTCGTACTGGTTCCCGCAGAAGCGTCAGGGCACCGCGCTCGGCACCTATGGCGGTCTCGGCAATCTGGCGCCGGGTCTGTTCACGTTGATTCTGCCGTACGCCATCGCCGCCTGGGGCCTGGGCGGGTCGTATCTCGCCTGGCTCGTGTTCCTGGCCATCGGCGCCACCGTCTATGCCGTGTTCACCCGTGACGCCTATGTCTTCCAGCTGCGCAAAATGGGCCTGCCGGAAGTGACTTGCCGCGAGATCGCGCGCGAGCGCGGGCAGGAGCTGTTCCCCAAGACCGCCGTGTGGGATGCGCTCGGTCTGGCGGCCAAGGACATCCGTAGCTGGGGTCTGGTAGCGCTGTACTTCGTGTCGTTCGGCGGCTTCCTGGCGCTGACGGTCTGGTTCCCAGTCTATTGGGCCAACATGCATCATCTCGACGTCAAGACGGCCGGGATGCTCGGCGGCCTCGGCTTCGCGTTGCTCGCAGCCGTGATGCGCGTCGCCGGTGGCGTGATCGCGGAGCGTTTCGGTGGCGAGCGCACGGCCGTCGTCAGTTTCGTGGGTGTCTTGGCGGGCGCGTTGCTGTTGGCCATTGCTGCAAACTTCGCTCAGGCGTTGGCAGGCGAGTTGTTGATCGCCATCAGCATGGGCGTGGCCAATGCCGCCGTCTTCAAGATGGTGCCGAAATACGTGCCGAATGCGGTCGGCGGCGCCGCCGGTCTGGTCGGCGGACTTGGTGCCACCGGCGGCTTCATCCTGCCGCCCGCGCTGGGCGTGGTGATCGATAGCGTCGGCAGCGCCGGTTACGCTTACGGCTTCTACGCCTACGTCGTGCTGGCCGTGGTCGCCATCGCCGTTGCCGTCGCCTTCATGCGTTCCGACGCCAAGGCCTGATCCAATCTTCCGAGGTCCCGATGAGCCATTTCCTCGATCGCTTGACGTTCTTCAAGAAGTACGAAGGCACTTTCTCCGACGGTCACGGTGTGACCACCAATGAAGACCGCTCGTGGGAGAACGCCTACCGCCAGCGTTGGAGCCACGACAAGATCGTGCGCTCGACCCATGGCGTGAACTGCACCGGCTCGTGCTCGTGGAAGATCTACGTCAAAGGCGGCATCGTCACCTGGGAAACGCAGCAGACGGACTATCCGCGCACGCGCCCCGGTCTGCCCAACCACGAACCGCGCGGCTGCGCCCGCGGCGCTTCTTATTCCTGGTATCTTTATAGTGCGAACCGCCTCAAGCACCCGATGATCCGCGGGCCGCTGGTGCGGCTGTGGCGTGAGGCGCGCAAGACCATGAGCCCGGTCGCGGCCTGGGCTTCGATCGTCGAAGACGCCGACAAGCGCAAAGCCTACACCTCCCGTCGCGGGCTCGGTGGCTTCATTCGCGTTCAATGGGACGAGGCGAACGAGATCGTCGCCGCCGCCAACGCCTATACGATCAAGAAATACGGCCCTGACCGCGTCGCGGGATTTTCGCCCATTCCGGCGATGTCGATGGTGTCGTATGCGGCAGGCACGCGCTATCTCTCGCTGTTGGGAGGCGTGTGTCTGTCATTCTATGACTGGTACTGCGATCTGCCGCCGTCTTCGCCGCAGACCTGGGGCGAACAGACCGACGTGCCGGAAAGTGCCGATTGGTACAATGCCGGGTTCCTGCTGCTGTGGGGCTCGAACGTTCCCCAGACCCGCACGCCCGACGCCCATTTCTATACCGAGGCGCGCTATCGCGGCACCAAGAGCGTCGTCATTTCGCCCGACTATTCTGAAGCGGCGAAGTTCGGCGATCTCTGGCTGCATCCCAAGCAAGGTACCGACAGCGCTCTGGCGATGGCGTTCGGTCATGTCATCCTCAAGGAATTCCACATCGACCGGCAGGTGCCGTACTTCACCGACTACTGCCGCCGCTATAGCGACATGCCGTTCCTGGTGCGTCTGACCGAGAAGAACGGCCGCTATGTGCCCGAGCGTCTGGTCCGCGCCAGCGATTTCGACGGCGGTCTCGGCGAGAGCAACAATCCCGATTGGAAGACGGTCGCGTTCGATCAGAGCGGCGCGGCGGTGGTTCCCAACGGCTCCATCGGTTTCCGCTGGGGCGAAAAGGGCAAATGGAATCTGGAAGAGAAGGCCGCCGGCGCTGACACGCCGCTGGTGCTTTCCACCCTCGAAACCCGCGATGACGTGCTGCCGGTCGCGTTCCCATATTTCGGCGGCCAGCATCACGATTACTTCACCGGCACCGATCACGACGAGGTGCTGCCGCGCCATGTCCCGGTGCGCAAAGTCAAGCTCGCCGATGGCGAGGCCTACGTCACCACCGTGTTCGATCTGTTGTGCGCCAATTACGGCGTTGATCGCGGCCTCGGCGGCGAGAATGTCGCCAAGAGCTTCGATGATGATGTGCCGTACACGCCCGCGTGGCAGGAGAAGATCACCGGCGTACCGCGCAGCCAAGTGATCGCCACCGCGCGCGCCTTCGCCAAGAACGCCGAAAAGACCAACGGCAAGTCGATGGTCATTCTCGGCGCCGGTATCAATCACTGGTACCACATGGACATGAATTACCGCGGCATCATCAACATGCTGGTGATGTGCGGATGCGTTGGTCAGGAAGGCGGCGGCTGGTCGCATTATGTCGGCCAGGAAAAGCTGCGCCCGCAGACCGGCTGGCTGCCGCTGGCGTTTGCACTCGACTGGGCCCGTCCGCCGCGCCAGATGAATGCGACCTCGTACTGGTACGCCCACAGCGACCAGTGGCGCTATGAAACGC
Source organism: Alphaproteobacteria bacterium (assembly GCA_023259375.1). Classification (GTDB taxonomy): domain Bacteria; phylum Pseudomonadota; class Alphaproteobacteria; order Micropepsales; family Micropepsaceae; genus Rhizomicrobium. The sequence continues at coordinate 2,942 of JAHFQC010000040.1, read as the reverse complement.
TGGCTGTTGACGAGATTCTGTCGCCGCTGGCCGACAAGAAGGAATGGTCCGGCAGTCTGATCGACTTCAATGTCCGAGCCGAGCGCATGGGCTGGCTGCCGTCGGCGCCGCAGTTGCAAACCAATCCGCTAGAGGTCGCGCGCGCGGCCGAAGCCGCCGGCAAGGACGCCAAGGATTATGTCCGTGATGGCCTCGCGTCGGGCGATCTGAAACTGTCGTGTCTCGATCCCGACAATCCCGCCAATTGGCCGCGCAACCTGTTTGTCTGGCGCTCCAACATCCTCGGCTCCAGCGGTAAGGGGCACGAGTATTTCCTCAAGCATCTGCTCGGCACCACGCACGGCGTGCAGGGCAAGGACCTGGGCGAAACCGGCGATCAAAAGCCGTCGGATGTCGTCTGGCACGATCAGGCGCCGGAAGGAAAACTCGATCTCGTCGTGACGCTCGATTTCCGCATGTCGACCACTTGCGTCTATTCCGACATCGTGCTGCCGACCGCGAGCTGGTACGAGAAGAACGATCTCAACACTTCCGACATGCACCCCTTCATCCACCCGCTGTCGGCCGCGGTCGATCCCGTGTGGGAGAGCAAGAGCGACTGGGAAATCTACAAGGGCCTCGCCAAGACCTTCTCGGCCATCGCGCCGGAAGTGCTGGGCAAGGAAAAAGATGTCGTTCTGGTCCCGCTGCAGCACGACACCCCCGGCGAACTCGGTCAGGCGTTTGGCGTCAAGGATTGGGGCCGCGGTGAAATCGAACCGCAGCCGGGCAAGACTATGGCGACGGTGGCGGTGGTCGAGCGCGATTATCCCAACGTCTATTCCCGCTTCACCGCGCTCGGGCCGCTGATGACCTCCATCGGCAACGGCGGCAAAGGCATCGCCTGGAAGACCGAGCATGAAGTCGATCTGATCGGCAAGCTCAACGGCATCACCGCCGCTGGTCCGGCCAAGGGTTTGCCGCGCATCGACACTGATATCGACGCCACCGAAGTTATCCTGTCGCTGGCGCCCGAGACCAACGGCGAAGTGGCCGTGCGCGCGTGGCAAGCGTTGGGGCAGGCGACGGGTCGCGATCACACCCATCTCGCCGAAGCCAAGGAAGACGAGAAGATCCGTTATCGCGATATCCAGGCCCAACCGAAGAAGATCATCTCGTCGCCGACCTGGTCGGGCATCGAGTCCGAGAAGGTCTGCTACAACGCCGGCTACACCAACGTGCACGAGCTGATCCCGTGGCGCACCATTACCGGCCGTCAGCAACTGTTCCAGGATCATCCCTGGATGACGGCGTTCGGCGAGCAGATGGTGGTTTATCGTCCGCCGATCGACACCAAAACGATCAAACCGATCATCGATACCAAGGAGAACGGCCACAAGCAGGTCGTGCTCAACTTCATCACACCGCATCAGAAGTGGGGCATTCACTCCACCTATACCGACAATCTGTTGATGCTGACCTTGTCGCGCGGCGGACCGATCGTGTGGATGAGCGAGATCGACGCCAAGAAGGCGGGCATCGTCGATAACGACTGGATCGAAGCCTACAATGCCAACGGTGCGCTGGTGGCGCGGGCGGTGGTCTCGCAACGCGTGCCCGAGGGCATGGTGATGATGTACCACGCCCAGGAGAAGATCGTGAACGTGCCCGGCTCGGAAATCACCGGCACCCGCGGCGGCATCCACAATTCCGTGACGCGCACCGTGCTCAAGCCGACCCACATGATCGGCGGCTACGCCCAGCAGAGCTACGGCTTCAACTATTACGGCACGGTCGGATCCAACCGCGACGAGTTCGTGGTGGTACGAAAACTTTCGAAGGTGGACTGGATGGAAGAAACAGCGGTGGAGGCCGTGTGATGAAAATACGGGCTCAAATCGCGATGGTGCTGAACCTCGACAAGTGCATCGGGTGTCACACCTGTTCGGTCACCTGCAAGAATGTCTGGACCTCGCGCGAAGGCGTCGAGTACGCGTGGTTCAACAATGTCGAAACCAAGCCCGGCGTCGGTTTTCCCAAGGAGTGGGAGAACCAGGAAAAGTGGAACGGCGGCTGGGAACTCGATGCCGGCGGCCAGTTGAAGCCCAAGATGGGCGGCAAACTGAAGGTCCTGTCGAAGATCTTCGCCAATCCCGATCTGCCGCAGATCGACGACTACTACGAGCCGTTCACCTTCGATTACGAGCACCTGCAGAATTCGCCGGCGTCCAAGGCGATGCCGACGGCGCGGCCGCGCTCGCTGATCACCGGCGAACGCATGGAGAAGATCGAGGGCGGTCCCAACTGGGAAGAAATCCTCGGCGGCGAATTCGAAAAGCGCTCCAAGGACGCCAATTTCGAAGGCATCGAAAAGGCGATCCAGGGCGAATTCGAAAACACCTTCATGATGTATCTGCCGCGCCTGTGCGAGCATTGCCTCAATCCGGCTTGCGCCGCGGTGTGCCCGTCGGGCGCGATCTACAAGCGCGAGGAAGACGGCGTCGTTCTGATCGATCAGGACAAGTGCCGCGGCTGGCGCATGTGCGTGTCGGGCTGCCCGTACAAGAAAATCTATTACAACTGGCAATCCGGCAAGTCGGAAAAGTGCACCCTGTGCTATCCGCGTTTGGAAGCCGGACTGCCGACCGTGTGCTCGGAAACTTGCGTCGGCCGCATCCGCTATCTCGGCGTGGTGCTGTATGATGCCGACCGCATTTCCGAAGCGGCGTCGGCGCCGGACGAGGGCGATCTTTACGAGAGCCAGCTCTCGGTGTTCCTCGATCCCAACGATCCGGCAGTGCAGGCCCAGGCTGCGGCCGATGGCGTGCCTGAGGCGTGGATCGAGTCCGCCAAGAAGTCGCCGGTATGGAAGCTGGCGATGGAATGGAAAGTCGCGTTCCCGCTGCATCCGGAATATCGCACCTTGCCGATGGTCTGGTACGTGCCGCCGCTGTCGCCAATCC
>JAHFQC010000152.1 GCA_023259375.1 Alphaproteobacteria bacterium | reverse complement strand
GGCCGGAGACTTCCGGCAGCTGGATGTCCATCAGGATCAGGTCGGGGCGGTGTTCGCGCGCGATATCGAGCGCTTCCATGCCGTCCTTGGTCTGCAGGATGTTGTAGCCATGGGCATCGAGCAGGTCGTGAAAGAGCTTCATGTTCAGCTCGTTGTCCTCGACAATGAGAACGGTTTTCGGTTTCGCATCCATGAGCTCTCTCCGGTCCACCCCTCTGGGCCCCGCCGTGCGCCACCGGGCGCTCGTACCTGACCCGACTCGATCGTGATCACATTGCGTAGTATTAGTTGGCGAGTATTAACGCTCCCTTGACGTTGACCGGTCGGCGCGTGCATTCCGTCTGGAAAATCAGTGATTAACAATTGAACGGGATGGGATTTTGATCCGCGATAAGCTTACCAGGGAGCATGCCGAGACGATGGCCCTGAACGGACTGGCCTTTCTGGCGGGTCGGGACGAGGACATCGAACGATTCTTGCGCAACACCGGAATCGACGCCGACGAACTGCGCCAGCGGGCCGCCGACCCCGACATGCTGCGGGCCGTCTTGGAGTACATCCTGGCCGGCGACGCCACGACGACCGACTTCTGCGCGGAACAGGGGATTGATCCCCGTCAGCTGCACGCGGCCAACCAGGTTCTGAGCGGTGCCCGTGAAGTGTGATCTGACCTCCGCCATTGCCGCCATCCCGCCCGGCCGTCCCCTGGTCATCACCGACGCCGACGGCGTGCTGCTGCAGTTCACCGGCTGCTTCGAGCGCTGGCTGGCCGACCGCGGCCTCTATCTCGACCTCACCGCCTACCAGATCGAAGGCGGCATCCGGCGCCAGGACGACAACACGCGCCTTCTCGATGTCGAGTGCATCGCGCTGGTGGACGAGTATCGCGCCGACCTTGATGATCTTGATCCTGTGGACGGTGCCTGCGAGGCCCTCGCCGAGTTGTCGCAGGTGGCAAGCGTGGTGGTGCTGTCGAACGTCAACGCCACCCAGGCCAAGGCGCGGCTGAGGAACTTCGCCCGGCTCGGCCTCGCCTATCCGTTGATCGCCAACGACTGCGGTGCCGGCTATCTCGCCGACAAGGGCGCCGCCGTGCGGGCGCTCGCCGCCCACGCGCGGGCGAAGACGTTCTTCATCGACGACATCCCGTCCAACCTCGCCGACGTCGCCAAGGCGGCGCCCAACGTGACGCTCGTCCACGTTGTCGAGAGCGAGCCGTTGCGCGTCCTGCTCGGCACCGCCTTCCACGCCCACTGTTATGCCAAGGACTGGCGCGAGGTGCAGAGCTTTATTTTGGAAAAGCTGGACTAGATCCCAGCATTGTCATCCCGGCCCTTTTCTGCCCCCTCGCGCGCGACAGTCTTCAAGCTGGCACTCGGAGCGAGGGGGAAGTGGCGCGAAGCGCCGAAGGGGGCTCACCTGCGCACGTACTGGCGCCCCCTTCCCGGCTTCGCCGGACTTCCCCCGCGGTCTACGTGCCAGCGGAGAAGTCTTCTTGCCCGCGAGGGCAGAAAAGCCACCCCGGAAAAATCTCCGCGTCTGTGCATCTCCGCGTGCTAAGTGTTCGCCATCAGGACCTGGGGAACAGCATGCGGTTCGGCATCGATCTCGGCGGCACGAAAATCGAAATCCTGGCGCTGGACGACGGCGGCCTGGAAATCCTGCGCGAGCGCATCCCGACCCCGCGCGACACCTACGACGCCGCGGTCCGCGCCATTGCCGGACTGGTCGAAGCGACCGAAACCAAGCTTGGCCGCAAAGGCAGTGTCGGCGTCGGCATTCCCGGCGCCATCAGCCCCAAGACGGGCTTGGTCAAGAACGCCAATTCCACCAATCTGATCGGCCATCCGCTGGATAAGGATTTGTCGGCGGCGCTCGCCCGTCCGGTGCGGGTCGAAAACGATGCCAACTGCTTCGCGCTGTCCGAGGCGTCCGACGGCGCCGGAATGGGCGCGCGCGTGGTGTTCGGCGTCATCACCGGGACGGGTGTCGGCGGCGGCGTGGTCGTCGACGGCCGCGTTCTGACTGGAGCTCACGCCATTGGCGGCGAATGGGGCCACAATGGCTTGCCACGGCCTAGCATCGCTGAGATCCAGCATGCCCCGGATTGCTATTGCGGCAAGAAAGGATGCATCGAGACGTGGTGCAGCGGCCCGGCCCTGGCGCGGCTTTACGAGGCGCACACCGGCATCGGCAAAGCCCTGCCCGACATCGTCAAGGCGGCCGCCAACGGCGAGCAGGCGTCCGTCACCGAACTGGAGAATTTCTACGATCGTCTGGCGCGATCGCTGTCCGAGGTCGTCAATATTCTCGATCCCGACGTGATCGTGATGGGCGGCGGCCTTTCCAACATTGAAGCTCTGTATACGGAGCTTCCGCCACGGGTCGAACACTACGCCTTCACCACCGAAGCCCCGCCCCGGATCGTCAAGAACAAACACGGCGACTCGTCGGGCGTGCGCGGCGCCGCCTGGCTGTGGACCGAAGACGAAGCCGCCGCGGGACTAGCGGGATAACAAAAACTCCCTCTCCCCCTCGTGGGAGAGGAAGAAAAATCACGGAGTTAGCGGCGCGCCGAAAAAATGCCTAGGCCGGCAAGAAGGGCGCGACGCTAACCCCGATGATTTTTCAGGTGAGGGGGAACGGTGCCCCTCACCCGCAAAATCTAGCACTTAGCCTCGCATCACGTCGGCTTCGCGGTTTTGTGTTCTCGGCTAAGTGCGAGATTTTGCGCCCTCTCCCACGAGGGGAGAGGGAACGCCCTACCCGATCCACTTAACCTCGGCCGGCTTGCGCGGCACCAGCGGCGGGAATGCTGCGGTATACCCCAGGATGATCGCCCCAACCGGCACGCAATCGGCCGGCAGTCCAAGCGCCGCCTTGCCTTCCGCCGAACTGACCCAGGCCTGCGCCTGACCGATCCAGCAGGTACCGAGACCGGCCGCACGCGCCGCCAGCATCAGGTTCTGGGCCGCCAGCCCGCAATTCACCGCCGCCCACGGGCCGGCATTCGCGCTCGCAATCACGATCAGCACCGGCGCATGGTAAAGGATGTCGTAGGCGGGGCTCTTCAGTTTTTCCAGCCGCTCGCGCGGCGCGCCGGCAGCCTCCATCATCGCCAGGGTTGCCGCTTTGCCCCCATGCGAGACGCGTTCCAGCAGCGCCTTGTCGCGCACCACCGCGAACAGCCAAGGCTGCTCGTTCATCGCACTCGGCGCCAGCGTCGCCGCCTCGATCAACGGCCGCAACACCTCGTCGCCAACGGGTTCGGCCGTGAATTGGCGCACGGAACGCCGGTCACGAATTGCAGTCTCGAGATCCATGTCATCACCTGATTGAAAAACCGCGTGAAAGGACCGTCCGCCCCGATCAGGAGCCCCGGCCCGCCGCTGTTCACGCTATCACCGCCCCCTCCCCCAAACGCTGCGCCGCATTGGCTCACTTATCTGCTTCGGCGTTCTGGCATCGCGGGTATTCCATCTCTCCCGCGAGCGCGCCTTCTATTCGCCCCCAACTCGTCATGGCCGGGCTCGCTCACCGCGGCTAAGCCACAGGCGAAGCGGAGACCCGGCCATCCAGGCAACGCTGACATTTGGCGCATCGGTAGAGGTTGCGCAGGCTTCGAAATGGATGGCCGGACCAGCCATGACGAAGAAATCCGGCAAAGAGAAAACACGTCGCCGATCACCACGCGCGAGTCCCACCCCGCCCGCATCATTTACACCCGTAGCCGGAGAAGTGATCACCGCCCCGACTTGTTCGGTGCTAATATCTCTCCATCGATCGGCGAGAAATCTATGGCAATGAAAAGCTGTAGAGACCGACCGAAAGAAGTTGGAGGCCGCACTCTGGGAACGTGCGGCCTCCAATTTTTTTTGCGCGGCGCGAACGCGCTTCCGCACAGCCCTTAGCGCCAGCTCCGCAGATCCAACTCCCAATCGTCATCGCCGAGCACACTTACGCGGCGCAGCCAAGGGCAGCCCCCGACTATCCCCCCACTTCGTCATGGCCGGGC
>JAHFQC010000039.1:27680-42013 GCA_023259375.1 Alphaproteobacteria bacterium | reverse complement strand
CAATCGCCACATTCCGCCGCTTGCGTTCGCGTGCGGTTTTCTTCGGGTCAACATCGAGCCAGTCATACTGCGGCATGGACCACGCGCTCCACGATCAGAGCGGCGAACAGCGCAAAGAGATAAAGCAGCGTCACCGCGAACAGGCGCCGGGCTGCGGGCTCTTTGGTTTCGTCGCGCTCGAACGCAACCTGCACCGCGCGCCACAGCAACAGTCCGCCGAGAACCGCCGCAGCGGCAAGATAGATCGGTCCCGCCATGCCGAGCACGAACGGCAGCAGCCCGAGCGGCACCAGCAGCAGCGAATAGAAGAGGATGTGCAGCCGCGTCGACCGCTTGCCGGATACGACCGGCAGCATCGGCACACCGGCGCGGGCGTAATCGGCATTCGAAAACAGCGACAGCGACCAGAAGTGCGGTGGGGTCCACATAAAGACGATGGCGACGAGCAGCAGCGGCTGCCACGTCAGCGTTCCGGTCACCGCGGCCCAGCCGATGGCAGGCGGCATCGCACCCGACAGTCCGCCGATGACGATGTTCTGCGGCGTGCGCCGCTTCAAACCTAGTGTATAGACGCCGACGTACCAGAAGATGGTGAAGGCCAGCAGCGCGGCAGCGAGCGCGTTCACGAATAGCAGCATCAACGCCACCGACGCGACCGACAGGCTCCAGCCGAAACCGAGCGCCTCGCCACGGCTGATCACGCCCGAAGGAATGGGGCGCGACGCGGTGCGCTTCATCAGCCGATCGATATCGGCTTCGTAGGCCATATTGAGCGCGCCCGAGGCCCCGGCCCCGACCGCGATGCAAAGCAATGCGGAGAAAGCGGTCAGCGGGTGGATCGGTCCCGGCGCCACCACCAATCCGGCCAAGCCGGTGAAGATCACGAGCGACATCACCCGCGGCTTCAACAGCGCAAAGAAGTCCTCAACCGTCGCGACGGGACGGGAAAGCTCGGCAACGGTCATTTAAGCCCCCCTCCGGCCCGTCGTGACGCGACGAGCCACCTCTCTCGCTATCGCAGCGAAGTGCGGAGGCGGAGAACTGGACTCCGCGGGGGAGGAAAGAGGGAGGCTCAACGCAAGTGTCCTTTCCGTGTCCTGGCTAGGTCTTTGTCTTCTCGTCATGGCCGGCCTCCGAACCGGCCATCCAGTCTTTTTTCGAGCACCGCCTGGATGGCCGGGTCGAACGCCCGGCCATGACGAATTGGTTCAGCTTGTTGTCCGCGCCTTCTTCAGCGCTTTGGCCGTGGCGCGGCGCTTGGCGCGGCGTTTCGACTTGTGGCGGGCGGCTTCGTCGAGTTCTTTCAGCAACGCCTCGGCGGCGCGCTTCTTCGCCACCGCAGCGGTGGGTTTCTTTTTGCCGGGCTTGCCGCTGCCGAGCACCATCGCTTCGATCAGCGGTTCGGGATGACCGACCTTGTAGATCTGGTCGGCCAGCTTGGCTTCGGCGCGCTCGTCTTCGGTTGCGACGCCGCCGAGCGACTGCTTGGAGAGGTGGCGGACGGCACGGCTCGAGCGAGCCTTGAATGCCGGTTTACCGGAACGTGACCCGACTTTGCCGGGAAGCTGTTTGCGGGTCTTCGAGCCTGATTTCTTTTCGGTGGAGATTTTCATGGTTCTCACGTGATTTTGGGTAGCTCGTTATACGTATGGAACGGCGGCGGCGATGACAGGGTCCATTCCAGAGTCGTCGCCCCGACGCCCCAGGGATTGTCTCCTGCTTTGCGCTTCTTGGCAAAGGCTTCCACGAGCACGATTACGAAAACCACAACGCCGAGCCCGGCGGTAAACGCGCCGAGCGACGAGACGAAATTCCATCCGGCAAAAGCTTCGTTGTAGTCGGCGATGCGGCGCGGCATGCCGGCGAGCCCCAAGAAATGCATGGGGAAGAACGCAAAATTAACGCCGACGAAGGTTATCCAAAAATGAATCTTCGCCAATGTCTCATTGTACATGATGCCGAAGAACTTGGGAAACCAGAAGTACCAGCCGGCGAAGATCGCGAACACGGCACCGAGGCTGAGCACGTAGTGGAAGTGCGCCACCACGTAATAGGTATCCTGCAGCACCACGTCGACGCCGGCATTGGCCAGCACCACGCCGGTCACCCCGCCCACCGTGAACAGGAAGATGAAGGCGATGGCGAACAGCATCGGCGCCTTGAACTCGATCGAGCCGCCCCACATGGTGGCGATCCAGGAGAACACCTTGATGCCGGTCGGCACCGCGATGACCATGGTCGCGAACACGAAATAGGCCTTGGTGTCGACGCTGAGGCCCACCGTGTACATATGGTGCGCCCACACCAGGAAGCCGATGAAGCCGATCGACACCATGGCGTAGGCCATGCCGAGATAGCCGAACACCGGCTTTTTCGAGAACGTCGCCACGATATGGCTGATCATGCCGAAGCCCGGCAGGATCAGGATGTAGACCTCGGGATGGCCAAAGAACCAGAACAGATGCTGGTAGAGGATCGGGTCGCCGCCGCCGGCCGGATTGAAGAAGCTGGTGCCGAAATGGCGGTCGGCCAGGAGCATGGTGATGGCCCCGGCCAGCACCGGCAGCGACAAGAGCAGCAGGAATGCCGTCACCAACACGCTCCAGGCAAACAGCGGCATCTTGTGCAGCGTCATGCCCGGTGCGCGCATGTTGAAGATGGTGGTGATGAAATTGATGGCGCCGAGGATCGAGGACGCGCCCGCGATGTGCAGCGCGAAGATCACCAGGTCCATCGCCGGTCCGGGCGAGCCGGTAGTGGTCAGCGGCGCATAGGCCGTCCAGCCCGAACCCGCCCCTGCTCCGCCGCTATCGCCTTCGACGAACATCGACAGGATCAGCAGCGCGAATGAGAACGGCAACAACCAGAACGAGATGTTGTTCATGCGCGGGAACGCCATGTCGGGCGCGCCGATCATCAACGGCACCAGCCAGTTGCCGAAGCCGCCGATCATCGCCGGCATGATCATGAAGAAGATCATGATGAGGCCGTGGCCGGTGACGAACACGTTGAAGGCGTGGGCGTTGTGGAAGTACTGCAGGCCCGGATACATCAGCTCCAGCCGCATCATCATCGACAGCGCGCCGCCGACGATCCCGGCGAACACCGCGAACCACAGGTACATCGTGCCGATGTCCTTGTGGTTGGTGGAATAGACGTAACGCCGCCAGCCGTGCGGATGACCTTCGTGCCCGGCGGGCGGTTGGTCCAACTGCGTGTATGCCAAATCAGCCATCGTCAAATCCCGTCAGTTGGAGGCAACTTGCACGGTGCCGTCGACCGCGTACTTCTTCTTGGCCTGGGCAAGCCACGCCCGGTAGGCGCGCTCGGACACCACCCTGACCTCGATCGGCATGAACGCGTGATTGGCCCCGCAGAGTTCCGAGCACTGGCCGTAAAAAGTCCCCTCGCGGGTCGCCTTGAACCAGGTGTGATTGAGGCGGCCGGGGATGGCGTCCATCTTCACGCCGAATGCGGGCACCGCCCAGGAATGGATGACGTCGGCGCCAGTCGTGATCACCTCGATATTCTTGTTCACCGGCACCACCACCGGATTGTCGGTCCCGAGCAGGCGCGGCTTGCCGGCCTTCTTGGCGGCGGCCTCCTGCAGCATGTTGGAGTCGAACTGAAACCCGCCTTCCTTGGGATAGACGTAGGTCCAGTACCACTGGTGGCCCACCGCCTGGATGGTCACGTCGGGCTTCGGGATATCCGCTTCGTAATAGAGCAGCTTGAACGACGGGATCGCGATGATGACGAGGATGATCACCGGCGCCAACGTCCACATCACTTCCAGCGCCGTATTGTGATGTGTCTTGGTCGGAACCTGATTGGCCCGGCTGTTGAAGCGGATCATCACCGTGATCAGGAGCCCGGCCACCAGGACGCAAATCGCCGTCACGATCCACACCAGCTCGGTATGGAAATGCGACAGCCGCTCCATTACCGGTGTGACCGGCGCCTGCAGCCCGGTTTGCCAGTCGTGAACCTGCCAAGCCTGGGCATAGGCCGCCCCGGTGGACAGGGGGAACCCCAAGGCCGAAAGGACGAGTTTGAGCGACATCGAGGCGCCTCGTGGATGTGCGGAAGACTTGGCGTTGAATTCCGTCGGAGGGAGCTTACTTTAATAATTCCAATTCGAAACTCTAATGGCGATTTCGGCGACTCGCAGGTGCGACAGGATGCCGCAAATTTCGCCAAGGTGGATCATACCCCACCTCCCTATGTTGCCATACCGGCTGGCCCATTAACGAGGATTTTCCATGGCTAAAGACCTGTTTTTCGAACGCACGGGAATGAACCGCGCCCGCGTCCAGGCACAGGTCGATGAAGCCCTGAAAGGCGCCGACGACGGCGAGCTATACCTCGAATTCTGCCAGAGCGAGTCGTTCTCCTTCGACGACAACCGGCTGAAGGCGGCCAACTTCGATACCACCCAGGGCTTCGGCCTCCGGAGCGTCTGCGGCGAGGCCACCGGCTTTGCCCATGCCAACGAGCTGTCCGAGGCTGCGATTGCCCGCGCCGCCGGAACGGTTCAGGCGGTCGCCAAAGGATACTCGGGTGTCGCCGCGGCAGCCCCTGCCCGCACCAACGTCAAGCTTTATGCCGATATTGACCCGCTGGAAACGGCGGCGTTCGAGACCAAGGTCAAGCTCTTGGAAGAGATGAACGCCTACGCCCGCGCCAAGGACAGCCGGGTGCGGCAGGTATCGTGCTCACTGGCGGGCGAATGGCAGACGGTGGAGATCATCCGCGCCGGCGGCGAGACCTATCGCGATGTCCGCCCGCTGGTCCGCATCTATGTCTCGGTCGTAGTCGAAGAGAACGGGCGCCAGGAATCCGGCAGCCATGGCGGCGGCGGCCGCGGCGGCTACGAAATCTATCTCAAGCCGGAATACTGGCAGGCGGCGATCGACGAAGCGCTGCGCCAGGCGCTGGTCAATCTCGAATCCATCCCCGCCCCTGCGGGCGAAATGTCGGTCGTGCTCGGACCCGGCTGGCCCGGCATCCTGCTGCACGAAGCGATCGGCCACGGCCTCGAAGGCGACTTCAATCGCAAGCAGACCAGCGCGTTCTCCGGCCTGCTCGGCCAGCGCGTGGCGGCGCCGGGCGTGACGGTGGTCGATGACGGCACCATCGGCGGACGCCGCGGTTCGCTCACCATCGACGACGAAGGCACCCCCTCCTCCCGCACCGTGTTGATCGAAGACGGCATTCTCAAGGGCTACATGCAGGACCGCCAGAACGCGCGCCTGATGGGCATGAAGGCGACCGGCAACGGCCGCCGCGAAAGCTATTCCTCGCCGGTGATGCCGCGCATGACCAACACCTACATGCTGGCCGGCGACAAGAGCCCGGAAGAAATCCTGGCGAGTGTCGGCAAAGGCATCTACGCGGTCAATTTCGGCGGCGGACAGGTCGACATCACCAACGGCAAGTTCGTGTTCTCGTGCACCGAGGCCTATCTCATCGAGAACGGCAAAGTCGGCGCGCCGATCAAAGGCGCCACCCTGATCGGCAACGGCCCCGACTGCCTGACCCGCGTGACGATGATCGGCAACGATCTGAAGCTCGATCCCGGCGTCGGCACGTGCGGCAAGAACGGCCAGAGCGTGCCCGTCGGCGTCGGCCAGCCGACGCTGCGGTTGGATGGCCTGACGGTCGGAGGCACGGCGGCGTAACCCGGTCTCGCTGCCACATTTAGGGGGCTCCAATGGCCAAAGCTTGGTTCTCACCGAAGGCCTACGGTTACGGCAGCGGATTACCTTGCAGTTGGGAAGGCTGGGTCGTGCTCGCGGCCTATCTCGTCGCGATTCCGCTCACCCACTTACTGGCCTATCGCTTTATGCCGCCGATGTCGGCGCGGGTTCTTTCGCTCGCGATCATCATCGTCCTGACGGCCGGTCTCGTTCTTGTCGCAAAGGCACGAACCGAAGGCGGATGGCGCTGGCGCAACGGAAAATAATTGCGTGCCGCTAAGGCATTCGTACGTTTATGATACAATTTCAACATTGACGAATTTTCATCGTCCGGACACTCTCCAGCCTTCAGCTTGAGGGTAGTGCGCGTGACGGACAGACCTGTTGTATTGTGCATTGCGGTGCTCGCCGCGATGGTTCTGGTCCCCGCGCTGTTGTTTCCCCTGCCGCCGCTGATCGATTATCCCAACCATCTGGCGCGCATCTGGCTGATCGCCGGCGGCGTGCACGTGCCGCCGATGGACCGCTTCTATTTCGAGGACTGGCGCGGCGTCGGCGCCGGCATCGGCATCGATGCGATGGCCAAGCTCTTGAGCCCCATCCTGCCGGCGGCCGGCATCGGCGTCGTGCTGTTGATGCTGGCGATGCTGGCGCCTCCGCTGGGTGCGATTGCGCTGAACGCGCGGCTGTTCGGCGGCGTCAATGCCTGGCAGCCGTTTTTCCTGATGTTCTGGTGCACCCAGACGCTGGTGGCGGGCTTTCTCAATTTCCAGATCGGGCTCGGCCTCGCCCTGCTCGCGGTCGCTGCCGACACCAAAGCCGCGCGGGGCGGTCCGTGGGCACTCTACGGCTGGCGCATCGCCTCCGGCATCGTGCTGCTGATCGTCCACCCCTTCGCGCTGTTCTTCTTCGCCGTGCTGCAAGCCGCCATCGCTTTCGGCAGTGACCGGCCGGTGTGGCGCGAAATTCCCCAACGGCTCGGCCGTGCAAGCGCTACCGCCGCGATCGCGCTGGTGCCGCTGGCGATCTATTTCCTCTATGTGCGGGGCATTCCAGGCAGCGAGGATCGCGCCGGGGCCAAGGCGATCTTCAACGACTGGACGGGGACCGTCCGCGCGATGATGTCGCCGTTCACGAGTTACGACAACATCGTCGACGTCGTCAGCTTCCTCCCGTTGGTGGGATTGGTGGTGTGGGCGTTGGCGAAGCGCAAATTCCAGGCCCACAAAGGCCTGATCCTCGTCGCCGCCGTATTCACCGTGATCGCCGCATTCATGCCGAACACCTTCGGCCGCACCGGTTGGATCGACAAGCGCTTCCCAATGCTGGCGTTGTTGACCGCACTCTCCGCCACACGGCTGACGATCGACCTCAAACGCCAGAACTGGGTGCTGGCGGGAGCGGTGGCTTTGGTCGCGGTACGCACCGCCTGGATAAGCCTTAACTGGGCGGCGTTCACCCCGCTGGTGGAATCAATGCGCACCGCCCTCGCCGACGTGCCCGCCGGAGCGCGCGTCCTGCCGCTGCAGCACGACAACACCAGCCGCGTCGGACTGTTCCATCTCTTGGGCCGCACCACGCCGAACTTCGACGAGACCTTCCGCCATTATCCGGCGATGATGATCCCGTGGCGGCACGCCTTCACGCCGATGATGTTCGCGCAATATCGCGAAAAGCCGATCCAGTTGCAGCCGTCTGTCGTCCCGATCTCCAATCCGACCGGCGGGGTGCTCTTTTCGGTGCACGCGCTGGACAATTTCAAGCTGCTCAACCCGCGCACGCAGTACATCCGCAACTGGCGACAGCACTTCGATTACGTGCTGGTGCTGAACGCCGACATCCCCGACCGCAACGGCCCGTTCACGCCGCCCAAGGGGCTCGTACCGGTGAACGACACCGGCTTCGCGCAGCTTTATCGGGTGGAAAAGACCGACAGCTGACGCTCACCACTTTACGTAATGCGAATAACTCCAGGCGTTGAGCAGGACGTGCGCCAGAACCAAGGGCCACAGGCGGCCGCGGCGCGCGTACCAGGTGCCGAAGATGAGGCCGATCGGAATCATCAGGACGACGCTCGATACGCCTTGGAAAATGTGGACGCCGAGGCGCAGCCCGACACCGAGATTGATCCCGAGGTCGGGGTGGCCCTTCTCTTTCAAGGCGGTGACGACATAGCCGGCGGCGAAGAACTCCTCGTAGAAGCCGTTGACCAGAACCAGCGCCGCCACGGCATAGAGCGACAGTGTCGGCGCCGGAGCCCCGCTCTGCTGCGGCATGACGGCGGGCATCAGCACACTCACCAGGATCGAGACGGCCATGATCCCGAGATACGCCCCAGCCGCCAACGCCAAGCCCCAAAGCCCGTCGCGCCAGTGGGTGTCGAGGCCGAAGCGTTCGGCTTTCCAGCCGCGGGCCCACAGGAAAACACCGAGCACAACCGTGGTGACCGCCTGGAAGGCTACGACCCGCCAGATGCCGAACTCGCTCGGCCCTGCCGCCGCTGCGTGAGGGTGCGCCAAGGCCAACGCCGCAGTAATAATCGTGTAGCCGTAGGCCCCGGCCACGACCACCGCGAATTCCACCGGGAACGGTAGTTTTTGCAGCAGGTTTCGCATCGGGGCTCCGGACTTGTTGGCGCCAGTATAGCCACCTCGGCCTCCGGGAACAGCCGCGACACGTCGCTCAAGGTTGCGCGGCCGCCCGCATTGTGCTTTCGCTCGCCTAAAGCGTCTTTGGACTTTAAATTCGCTCGGTGCCTGCCATCAGCATGAGGCGAATTTAAAGTCCATTGCTTTAGCGGCCACGGGAGATTCGCGGATGATCTATAAGATTTGCGACAAGGACGAATGGGAAGCGGCGGCGCTGGGCCGCGTCTATCCGGGTTCGGCCAACGACGCCAAGGACGGCTTCATCCACTTCTCCAACGCCGGACAGGTCGCCGGAACGCTGGCGCGGTTCTACGCCGAGGCCGATAACCTGGTTCTGGCGGCGGTCGACGACAGTAAGCTAGGCGCCACCCTGATCTGGGAACGCTCCGGCGATCACGGCTTGTTTCCGCACCTCTACGGGCGGCTGGACATGGCGCATGTCGTCTGGGTCAAGCCGCTGATCCGGGGCGCCGATGGCGTCTTCGTGCTGCCGTCCGAAATGGGGAAATAGGTCATGCGCTACCGGATGCTCGGCAATACCGGCTTTTATGTTTCGGAAATCTGCCTTGGCACCATGACCTTCGGCGGCAAGGGCAAATATTACGAGGCCGTCGGAAAGGTCGACCAGAAGACCGCGACCAGTCTGGTGGCGCGCGCGCTCGAAGCCGGGGTCAATTTCATCGACACCGCCGACGTCTATTCCGAAGGCCTGTCGGAGACCCTGCTCGGTAATGCGTTGAAGGACATCGGGGTCAAGCGCTCCGACGTGGTGATCGCGACCAAGGTCTACGGCCGCATGAGCGGCTCGCCCAACGACGCCGGCCTGTCGCGCGGACATATCATGGATTCGATCGAAGCGAGCCTCGAACGGCTGCAGCTGGATTACGTCGATCTTTATCAGGTGCATGCGCAGGATCGCGACACCCCGGTCGAAGCGGTGATGGAAGCCGTCAACGACCTCGTGCGGCAAGGCTTGGTGCGCTACGCCGGTGTGTCGAACTGGCAGGCGTGGCGGATCATGAAAGCGCAAGGCATTGCCGACAAGCGCGGCACCGCGCGGTTCGAAACCTTGCAGGCCTACTACTCCATCGCCGGACGCGATATCGAGCGCGACGTCGTGCCGATGCTGGCCGATCAGAAAATGGGCCTGATGGTGTGGAGCCCGCTGGCGGGCGGTGTTCTGTCCGGCAAGTTCGGCCGCGATGCCAGCCCCGACGGCGCCCGCCGCGCGCAGGTGGATTTCCCGCCGGTCGATAAGGAATTGGCGTTCAAGCTGGTCGACGCGATGCGCGAAATCGGCGCTGCCCACGGCGTCGGACCGGCGCGGGTGGCGCTGGCCTGGGTGCTGTCGCGGCCGTTCGTCTCCAGCGTCATCACCGGGGTCAAAACCCTGGAACAGCTCGACGACAATCTCGCGGCGGCAGACCTGAAACTGACGGATGCGGAACTGACGCGGCTGGACGCGCTATCGGCCTTGAAGCCGGAATATCCCGGCTGGATGGTGGAACGGCAGAACGACCCGCGGCGTAATCCCAACACAAAGCACGGCTAACGTGTGAGCCGGACGTCTTTGTACTTACTTCGTCATGGCCGGGCGTTCGACCCGGCCATCCAGTAACGAGGAAGACAAAGACTGGATGGCCGCCTCAAGGGCGGCCATGACGAGAGAAAAATTCGGAGGCCATCATGCGCGGATTGCTTGTGACCCTTCTTCTGCTGACGGCACCCGCCCAGGCGGGGCTGTGGACGTCGGCCTGCCAGGACCAACAGATCCAGTATCAGCAGATCACCGGCGGCGAAGGCTATGTCCATGCCTCGCGCGGCGACGGCAGCTACACCACCGTGAAGCTGAAGCAGAGCTTTGCGAATTCCAAGATGATCTGCGGTACGGTTCCGGCCAAAGTCGCCGATAGCGACCTCGCCACCGTCTGCGCCGACAACGAACACCAGACCATCCGCATCCTCCGCGGCGCCGATCTCAAGAAAGGCATGAAGCCGGACAAGGCGCCGGTCTACTGCCAGGCGGTGGTGAACGTTAACTAGTGCGAGGGTTGCCTCGCGCGCGCGGTTAGGCCAAAAATCCGGCGCGATACGACGGAGACGGACATGCGGGCATTGGTTTTGGTGGCGGCACTGGCAATGACCGGTGCGGGACTGGCGAAGCCCCCGGCCAAGGCTGCGGCTCCGGCCAAAGCGGAAACCACCTGGATTTCCATCTGCTTCGGCGAGGACGCGCAATACACCCAGACCATCAACGGTCCGGGCTTCTTCCATGTCGGCAACGGCGACCGCTCCTACCAGACCCAGAAGCTGGTGCAGTCCTTCTATGACGGCAACATGGTGTGCGCCGTGCCCGATCCCAAGGCGGCGCGCGCCACCACCGACATCGCCCTGATCTGCGCCGACAAGAACACCAAGATGATCTCGGTGATGTACGGCCGCGACAAGGGTTCGAAACCGGCGACGCCCGCCAACGCCCTGCCCTACTGCAAGGCCCGCATCGACTCGCTGCAATAGCTACGGAACAATTGCGCGTTTCTTCAGCCAGTCGGCGAGCAGACCGGGCCAGGCGTGCGCCTCGCCCGGGGCATCGAGCTTGAAGGAATGCCCGGTGCCGGCGAAGACGTGCAGTTCGACCGGCACGTCGTGTGTTTGTAGCACCCGCGCAAAGCGGTGCGATTGGCTCGCCGGCACATCATTGTCGTTTTCGCCATGCATCAGAAACGTTGGCGGCAGGCCATCGCCGTCGGTGACGGGATAGCGGTGATAAAGCCGTGAAATGTTGGGCTGGCGCGGATTGTCGGGAACTTCGTCCGGCTTCGGCAACACCGGATACGCCAGGATCATGAAATCCGGACGGGCGCTGACCTGATCGGCGTGATCGCGGGGCTCGTAGACCTTGGCATTATGATAAAGGCTGAGAACGGCGGCGAGATTGCCGCCCGCCGAAAACCCCATCACCCCGATGCGCGCCGGATCAATGGCGCGATCGCGCGCGAACGCACCGGCCCGGATCAGCCGCAAGGCGCGCTGGGCATCCTGAAGCGGCACACTGTCGCCCGCTTTGTGCCCGTCGTCCGGCAAACGGTAGCTGAGAATGAACGCATCGACGCCGATGCTGGCAAACCAGCGCGCCACCGGCACGATGCTGTCGCTGTTGACGACGCCATAACCGCCGCCGGGCAGCATCAGAACCGCCGCGCCGTTAGGCTTCTCGGCGTAATAGGCGGCGAGTATCGGGCGCGTGATGTTCCAAAACCGGCGCTCGCCCTTGTCGTTATAGACCTGGAAGTTCTCGGCCTTGGTCAGACCTTCCGAGCCCGGCCCGGCGCCGCCCCATATCAGGAGCGTGCGCGAAGCCGCGGTGTCAGCCGCATACGCCGGTACCACGCACAACGCGGCAAGCAACACCAGCCAGCGGATCATCGCCTCCCCCTTCGACGGAGAGAGCACTGTAAGACCGCAGCCGGGCGCCCCCGATCACAAGAAGGCGAACATCACAAGAAGTTGTATTCGGTGAAAATCCGCTTCAGGTCGCGGCCCCAATCGGTGCGATAGGCATGCAGCAACTCATCGGCGCGGGTGTAGCCGCGGTTGACCAGCTCGCGTAACGGCACCAGGAAACCTTCCTCGGTCATACCGACGGAATCGAGCGCGGCGCGGCGCTTGAGGCCTTCCGCCGAAATCTCGATCATGCGCTGGGCCAACTCCCACACGGTGGTCGAGCGGAACGGCGTCTTGAAAGCCAGACGCGGAACGGTATCGCGCATCGCCTGACGTTCTTCCGCGGTCCAGTCCTTGACCAGGTCCCAGGCGGCATCGAGCGCCACTTGGTCGTAGTAAATACCGACCCACAGTGCCGGCAGGCCACAGATGCGCCGCCAGGTGCCGCCGTCGGCGCCGCGCATTTCGAGGAATTTCTTGAGCCGCACTTCCGGGAAAATGGTGGTGAGGTGGTCGGCCCAGTCCGACATCTGCGGTTCGATATGGGCGACTTCGGGAATGCGGTGTTCGAGGAAATCGCGGAAGCTCTTGCCGGTGAGGTCGATGTACTGGCCGTCGCGGTAGATGAAATACATCGGCACATCGAGCACGTAATCGACATAGCGCTCGAAGCCCATGCCCTTCTCGAACACCCACGGCAGCATGCCGGCGCGATCGTTGTCGACATCGCTCCAGACATGGGCGCGATAGCTGAGGAAGCCGTTGTACTTGCCTTCGCGGAACGGCGAATTGGCGAACAGCGCCGTCGCCACCGGCTGCAGCGCGAGACCGACGCGGAACTTTTTCACCATGTCGGCTTCGGACTCGAAATCGAGATTCACCTGCACGGTGCAGGTCCGGAACATCATCTCTTCGCCATAGCCGCCGACCTTGGGCATATAGCGCTTCATGATCTCGTAGCGGCCTTTCGGCATCGGATAGACCTGGCTCATCGGCCACGTCGGCGCGTAGCCGAGACCCAGCACGCCGGCACCGATCTCGGCGGCGACTTGGCGGAGCTGCTCCTTGTGCGTGTTCACCTC
This sequence comes from Alphaproteobacteria bacterium, assembly GCA_023259375.1. GTDB lineage: Bacteria > Pseudomonadota > Alphaproteobacteria > Micropepsales > Micropepsaceae > Rhizomicrobium. Next base: position 29,140 of record JAHFQC010000039.1, on the reverse strand, counting down.
GGCGCAGGTCTGATGCACGCTTGCGAGCGGCGCGCCCGAGAGTTCAAACTGCCCGCCCGGTTCCAGACTGATCGAGGCGCCGTTCTGGCTGAGACCGATGATGTTCTCGCCTTCCATCACCGGCTCCCAGCCGAATTTCCGCATGCCTTCGAGCAGCGCCTTGATGCCGGGCCGGCCTTCGTAGCGCAGCGGATTGTGCGACTTCAGGCAATAGACGAACTTCTCGTGCTCGGTGCCGATGCGCCAATCCTCGCGCGGCTTGCAGCCGTCAGCGAGATACCGCACGAGGTCGTCGCGCGATTCGATAGGCCCGCCGGCCGATTGCGGAATGGACATCGAGAACCTCTTGATTGGGCGTCGGGGTCAATACCCCTGTTCTATATGTGGGATAAGCGAAAAACCGTGTCGCTTATGTAGGTGCGGGAACCGGAACCGACAAGTTGCTGTGCGCAAGCGTCACAGCACGAGATTACGTCTTGGTGTCAGCCGCCGCAAACCGGGAAATTTATTTTCGGGCGCATGGAATGAAGCCGACCGACCGGCGTCACACACCCGCACAACCCAAGGAGCGGGCCATGCGGCGCTTCGAGATGACCATTGCCATCACCGTGATGCTCTCGGCGGGAGCCTACGCCGATCCACCGGCCGGGGAAGCCGATTTCCTGTCCGGCAACGACGCCGCCATGGCTACCATGATGCGCGGCATGGACGTGAAACCGACCGGAGACGTCGACAAGGACTTCGCCCATATGATGATCCCGCATCATCAGGGCGCCATCGATATGGCGATCCTGGAGCTGCGGTACGGACACAATCCGGCGCTCAGGCGCCTGGCGCAGGAAATCATCGTCACCCAGCAGCAGGAAATCGCGGCAATGGCGCTCGCCATCCATGATCCGCTCCCCGCCTCCCGCCCCTCCCCCACCGACCCTCACGCCGGCATGAGCCACATGGCTCCGGCTGGCATGCAGCAGGAGTAATCCATGAAACTGCGTGCTCTTTTTCTGGCCGCCACAATGCTGTCATGCCCCGGTTTCGCGGGACAGGCGCCGGGCGCGTCCGCGAGTCCCGACCAGCCGATCAGCGGCCGCGATCGCGTTTATGCCGCCGAGCAGTTTTCCAACACGGTGTCTGTCACCGATCCGTCGACCAATACGCTCCTTGGCGTCATCCGCCTCGGCGACACACAGCCGGCCAATTTCAGCCCACTTTATAAGGGCCAAGTGCTGGTGCACGGGATGGGCTTCTCGCCCGATCATAAAACGCTGGCGGTCGTTTCCATCGGCAGCAATTCGGTCGCCTTCATCGATACGGCGACCAACGCGGTGAAACACATCACCTATGTCGGCCGGGCGCCGCACGAAGCGTTCTTCACTCCCGACGGCCGCGAAGTCTGGGTCACGGTGCGCGGCGAGGATTATGTCGACGTGCTTGACGGTTCGACCTTCGAGGAAAAGACC
>JAHFQC010000039.1:24779-27670 GCA_023259375.1 Alphaproteobacteria bacterium | reverse complement strand
GCAGATCTTCTCGCCGGACGGGCGTTACGGCTATGTCTGCTCGTCCTTCAATCCGGAGACGGACGTCATCACGGTGGCCGATCACACCATCGTCGGACGCGTCACCCAGGCCAGCCCCTTCTGTCCCAACATCGCCGCCACGCCGGACGGCTCCCAGGTCTGGTTCACGCTGAAAGACACCGGCAAGACGCAGGTTTTCAACGCCAAGCCGCCGTTCCAAATCCTGGCGACGCTGGATACCGGCCCGATCACCAACCACGTCAATTTCGCCCGCACCAAGAAAGGCACATTCGCCTATGTGACGGTTGGCGGTCTCAACGAGGTCAAGGTGTTCCGCACCAGCGACTTCAAACAGGTCGCGACGATTGCGGTCGGCGATCTGCCGCACGGCGTGTGGCCGTCGGGCGACGGCTCGCGGGTTTATGTCGGGCTCGAGAACGCCGATGCCCTGACGGCGATCGACACTGCCACGAACAAGGTCGTGGCCACCATCCCGGTCGGACAAGCGCCGCAGGCGATCACCTATGTGTCCAATGCGGTTCCATACGGCAGTGGCACCGACAACCTGCAGCCGCTCGGGACAGCCGGAAACGCTACGCATCTGACCCTGATTGCGGCCGGAGACGGCAAAGCCGTCACCACCGTCACGCTGTTCGATCAGGGTCTGGTGCAAATCCTGGAAGCGTCCGTCTCCGGGCTGCCGCCGGGGAAAAACTATGTCTTGGGATTGGCCGAAAAGCCGGACGGACAAGCCGTCCAGACACTCGCCAAATTCAAGACCAATCCTGCCGGTGCGGCGATCGTCAACGCGGTCGGTGATATCCGCCGGATCGTAACCAGCCAAGATGCGGGGCTGCGCCGTTATCTGGTGATCGTTCCGGCGGACGGCGGTAATGTGGCGGCCCCAGTGCAGGTGGAACGGATTTCGTGAACGACCTGATGCCGCTCGTCGAACCGCTTATTCCCGGACTGCGCCGGTATGCCCGCGCCTTGCTGAAAGACCGCGCGGCCGCCGACGATCTGGTTCAGGATTGTCTGGAGCGCGTGATCACGCGTTGGGGCCAGCGGCATGGCGATGTGCGGAGCTGGGTCTTCACCATTCTTCATAATCTGGCGATGAGCCGGTTCCGCCAAGCGGCGCGCCGCGGCACCACAGTCCTGCCCGAAGATGCGGAGGCATTGCTATCCGAGGCCCCGCCCCAGGAGAGCCGGCTTCTGGGACGCGATATCCTGGCGGCCATCGAGGCATTGCCCGACGATCAGCGCAGTGTCGTCCTGCTGGTCGGCGTCGAGGACTTGTCCTATGCCGATGCGGCCAAAGTTTTGGGCGTGCCGGTCGGGACCGTGATGTCGCGCCTGTCGCGTGGACGCGAGCGCGTCCGGCAATTCCTGGAAAACGGGCCGGCGGAACCCGTACGTTTGCGGAGCGTGAAATGATGCGCCCTATGACCGAAGACGATCTGCAGGCCTATGTCGACGGACGCCTCGAAGCGGCGCGGCTGGCCGACGTGGAAGCCTATCTCGCCGAGAATACGACCGAAGCCCGCCGTGTCGAACGCCTCCGCCACAACCGCGAGGCGTTGCGCGCCGCCTTGGCTCCGATCGCCGCCGAGCCGGTCCCGCCGGAGATGAATCTGGCGGGCCTGATCGAAGCGCGCCGGCATCGCTTCACAGGATGGCGGAATGCAGCGGCGGCGGTGATGCTGCTCGCTGTCGGCGGTGCCGGCGGCTGGTTTGCCCATCAAGCGCCGCCGCGCGCCGGTGTCGCGGCCCTCGCCCAGGAAACGGCCGACAACTATGCCGTCTATGCCCACGATCGCGTTCAGCCGGTGGAATTCCGCGCCAACCAGCAGGACACGCTACGGCGCTGGGCGGCCGAAAAACTGGGACGCCCGCTGACCATCCCCGATCTGTCGGGCGCCGGATATCGCCTCATGGGCGGACGACTGGTGGCGACACCGCACGGCCCGGCGATGCTGGTGATGTACGACAATGATCGCGGCAACCGCCTTGTGCTGATGACCCGGTTGATGGAGCGCGACAAAGAAGCTCCGCTGGCCGCCCATGCGATCCGCGGCACGACCGCCTTCACGTGGGCGGACTCCGGCTTGGGCTTCAGCATCACCGGACAAACCTCGCGCGAAGAACTCGAAACGCTCGCGAACACGATGCGCAAGCAAACCGCGATCTAGTGCCAGTCGCCGGCGACCGCCTGCCAGACCGCCAGGGCTGCCAGGGCGGCCGTATCGGCCCGGAGAATGCGCGAGCCCAGCGACACCGGCGTGACATGCGGCAAGGCCCGCAAAGCGGCGCGCTCGGCGGGATCGAAGCCGCCTTCGGGACCGGTGAATACCGCCCACGGCGCACTCGGCGCCTGCCGCAAAGCCTCGGCGATGGGAAGGCAGTCGCCACCCTCGTCGCAGAACAAAATCCGGCGCTGCGACGGCCACGCCGCCAGCAGTTTGTCGAAACTCAGCGGCTCGCGGATCTCCGGCACTGTGACCCGGCCCGATTGTTCCGCCGCTTCCACCGCATTGGCGCGCATACGCTCGGTGTTGACACGGCTGACGATGGTGCGGCGGGTGATGACTGGCAACAGCGCGCGCACGCCGAGTTCGGTCGCCTTCTGGGTCAGGTAGTCGGCCGGGGTTTTCTTGACCGGCGCAAACACCAGCCACAGGTCCGGCACTTCGGATTGCGGTTCGACTTGGACGGTGCATTCGACCGTGCAAGTGCGCTTGGCGGTCTCGCGGACCTCGGCCAGCCATTCGCCGTCGCGGCCGTTGAACAGGCTGACGCGGTCGCCCGGCTTGGCGCGCATCACATGCAACAAATAATGTGCCTGCTCTTCGATCACCACGCGCCCATTCGCACCCAGCGGGGCCTCGACG
>JAHFQC010000039.1:0-24769 GCA_023259375.1 Alphaproteobacteria bacterium | reverse complement strand
AAGCGGAGCTTCCCGCCGGGATAGGTGAGATCGTCACTCATGAATTTTCCCGCTGCCCTTCAGGCTCACCGGCTTCACCACCAGGGCGCCGTCTTTTTCCGTCACGTCGTACTCATCCTGCAGATAGCCCGCCTTCTGCAAGGCTTCGCTCTGGCCGTTGATGTGGCATAGCACGCGCGCGGTACCTTTCGGCAAGTCGGTGCGTTCGGAGACCGAGCAGATGAAATCGGTCATGCCGCCTTCGCAGCCTTTGAACTTCGCCGCCCGGCCGTAGAATGGCTCGCACGCCGACCATTTGCGCAGGAAGCGATGCTTGGCGAATTCGGCGTCGAGCAAACCGGCAGGAAAATCCTCCACCGTGTCTTCGCGATAGTGGCCGACGGAGAGGCACTTGCCCGGCTTCCACTCAGGGTTCTTGGCGAGGCTGACGGCGACCGTCCGCACCGGGGCGGCGGCCAGTTCGATTTCCTGGTGCGCACTGCGGCCGCAACCGGCCACGGCCAGCGCCAACACCAAACTTAATCGCACTGCCTGCCTGATTTGTGGCATAACGAATCCCGCATCTTCCGAAGGCCAGTATGACAGAGAACGCCGCCTCCCGCGTCAAGCCTGCCGACGCCATCGCTGCCGCCCTGCTCGACCGCGTGCCGCCCAAGCTCATGCCCTACGTGCAGTTGATGCGGCTCGACCGGCCGATCGGCACGTGGCTTCTCTATTGGCCGTGCGTGTTTGGGCTGGTCTTGGGCGCCGCCGCCGAAAGCCGTCCGTTCGGGGCGTGGCGCGACATTCTTTACGTCGTTCTGCTCGGCATCGGCGCCATCGTGATGCGCGGCGCGGGCTGCACCTACAACGACATCGTCGACCGCGATTTCGACGGCGCGGTGGCGCGGACCAAAGGCCGGCCGATCCCGTCGGGCGCGGTCAGCGTGCGCAACGCGTGGCTGTTCACGGCCGGCCAGTGCCTGGTCGGTCTGGTTGTGCTGTTGTGCTTGAACCGGATGGCGATCCTGCTCGGCATCGCTTCGCTGGCGCTGGTGGCGGCATATCCGTTCATGAAGCGCATCACCTGGTGGCCGCAGGCGTGGCTGGGACTGACCTTCAACTGGGGCGCGGTGCTCGGTTTCGCGGCGGTGACCGGTACGGTCGATATCGGCGACCTCTATCTTTATGCCGGGCTGTTCTTCTGGACCCTCGGCTACGACACCATCTACGCCCACCAGGACAAAGACGACGACGCCCTGATCGGCGTCAAATCCACCGCGCGGCTGTTGGGCGCCAAGACCCGGCAATGGATTCTCGGCTTCTACGCCGTCGCCTTCACGCTGATCCTCGCTGCTGGTTTCACCGAGCATACCGGCTGGCCGTTTGTCTTCTTGCTGCTTGTCGCGGGCGGCCACATGATGTGGCAGGTGCGTGAGCTTGAGATCGACAATTCGGCAAAATGCCTGAAGCTGTTCCGCGCCAACCGCGAGACCGGCGCACTGATCGCGGCGGCGATGATAATTTCGACTTGGATAGGCTGACCACCGGACCGGCGGCAGTCTGGGGAGGGGTTACATGAAATTCGCCGCCATCGTTTTACTGTTAGCCGCCACGCCAGCCCTGGCGCAGACCTACGGGGCACCAAGCCCGTACGCGCCGCTGCCCGACGCACCAAGCTGCACCCGCACCGAACTCAAGGCCGCGACCGATGCCTATGTGAAGGCGCAGACGCGCGGCGATATCTCGGCGCTGCCGCTCGACGCCAAATTCCATTATCTCGAAAACATGACGACGGTCGATCCCAAAGCGGGGCTTTGGCACACCGCCCTGCCCGTCGCCCACGCCATGAGCTTTCATGACGAGAAACGCTGCAAGACCTTCACCGAACTCGTCGTCACCCAAGGCGGCCATCCCTACGTGATCGGTACGCGGCTCTATATGCATGCCGGCAAGATCATCCGCGTCGACAGCCTGATTACCGACAAGGGCGACTGGCTGTTCAACGCTAACGCCTATCTCAAATACAATCAGCGCGAAGATTGGTCGGAGCTGTACAAGTACCAGAAGACGCCTGCTGCCGAGATGGTCCGCGGCGCCAACGCCTATCTCGACGCCTTTGCCGACAAGTTCGGCGACATTCCGTGGGGCACGCCGTGCGCCCGGCTTGAGGGCGGCGCCTATACCAACATCAATAACGATCCGCACGCCTCGTGCGAGGTCGGCCTGCCGCCGGGCATCATCTACATCGTCAACCGCGATGTCCTGATCGACAGCGAAAACGGCGTGATCAACGTCTATTGCCGCTTCGGCGACAGCAAGAGCGGCATGCCGGATTCGCACATGTTCCGCTTCATCGACGGCAAAATCCGCGGTGTCCATACGCTGAGCGTGAATATGACCGCCACGCCGTCGACCCAAGCCGACGACAACGGCAATATTCCGAAGAACTGAAGCAGCTTCTTTCTGCCCCCACGGGCGCACAACTCTCTCAGCGTGCATTCAAGACCGTGGGGGAAGTCCGCAGCGGAGCGCGGAAAGGGGGCTCCAGCACTTTCGGACGTAAGCCCCCTACGGCGCTTCGCGCCACTTCCCCCACGGTCTGAGTGCCGATGATAAAATCGCCTCGCCCGCGGGGGCAGAGAACTTAAGCTGCCGCTGACTTGTGCACCCGTTGGCCGATCGCCAGCCAGGCCGATTGCGACGCCTTGTGCAGGCCTTCGACCAGACGCGGGACTTCGGCGTCGTCGCTGGCCTGACAGGCGCGTTCGAGCTGTTCCGACAGCGTGAACACCCGCATGGCGCCGAAGGTGCCGGAGTTCGACTTGAGGTCGTGCACTTCGCGGCGGATGGTGTTGAAATCGAGCGTTTCCGCCGCCGCCTCGATGCGCTGCAAGGTGCCGCGCGTGTTCGAGAGATAGGCCAGCAGCATGGCGTTGTAGCGATCCGGCGGCAGCACCTTGGCGAGCGCGTCGAGTTTTTCCTCGTCGAGTTCGGTGACCTCTTCCGGCGCGGGCTCGGCTTCGCCGCCGTCGTCCTCCAGCCACAGTTCGGCCGAGGAGAAGCGCGCGATGACACTCAGGAACGTGTCCGGATTGATCGGCTTGGTGACGAATTCGACCATGCCGGCTTCGGTGCAGGCTTCCTTGTCCTCGCGCATGGCGTTGGCGGTCATCGCCACGATCGGGGTATGGCCGACCGGAGGCGGCAGCGCCTTGATGATCTTGGCCGCTTCGATCCCGCCCATGCGCGGCATCTGCATGTCCATCAGGATGATGTCGAACCGCCCGGTCTTGGCCGCGTCCACCGCGGCAACGCCGTCGCCGACGCACTCGACCGCATAGCCCGCGGATTCGAGCAGCGTGCGCGCCACCATGACGTTGATCTCGTTGTCCTCGGCGAGCAGGACGCGGCCGCGGGCGGCCCCCGAACCCTCCTCTCTCGCCGCGACAGCGGTCTCGGCCGGGGCGACTTCCGCCGCCGGCTCGGGTATCGGCGCGGCCGCAGCCTCGGCACGGATCACCGTTTCGAGGTTCTGGATCAGGGTCGCTTCACGCACCGGCTTGGTCAACACCGCGTCGATGCCCGCCTTGACGCCGGCCTGCAGCACCGTGCCGATCGAGGACGCCAGCACGATCCGTGTACAGACGAGCGACGCGTTGGCCCGGATTCGCGATGCCACCGCTTCGCCCGACAATCCGGGCATGGCTCGATCAAGCATAACGGCGGTATACGGCGTGCCGCCCGCCTCGGCCATCACCAGGGCACCCAGCGCGGACGGTCCGTCGGATGCCTCGCCGACGAAGGCGCCGTGCGCCTCGAGCAGGCTGCGGAAAATCGTGCGGTTGATGGCGAGATCGTCGACCACCAGAATGCGCCGTTCGGCGAGACAGTTGTCCGCGGCCACGGCGGCGCCGCAGGTGGGCAGATCGATCTCGAACCAGAAGACGCTGCCGCCGCCCTCGCGATCGGTCACGCCGATTTCGCCGTGCATGAGCTGAATCAGCTGGTGGCAGATCGAAAGTCCCAGACCGGTGCCGCCGTAGCGGCGCGAAATCGAAGCGTCGGCCTGCTGGAAATTGTGGAACAGGCGGCCCTTGGCCTCGTTTGAAATACCGATGCCGGTATCTTCGACCCGGACCTTGAGCTTGGTACGTCCATCTGTTCCCGCTTCAGTGTGCAGCAGCAGCGCGACGTAGCCCTTCTCGGTGAACTTGATGGCGTTGGTCAGAAGATTGAGGAACACCTGCCGCAGACGCGCAGCATCGCCCATCATCGCCGCGTGAGCGCCGGCATCGGCAAAGCCGACCAGTTCGATGTTCTTCTCGGCAGCGCGCGCCGACAGCAGTTCGATGACGTCCTCAACCACAGCATGCGGCACGAACTCGGCTTCTTCCAGCTCGACCTTGCCCGCTTCGAGCTTCGAGATGTCGAGGATGTCGTTGATGATCGACAACAGGCAATCGGCCGACAGGCGCATCGCCTCGGCGTATTGGCGCTGTTCCGGCGACAGCTTGGTGCGCAGCATCAGCGCGTTCATGCCGATGATGCCGTTCATCGGCGTACGGATTTCGTGGCTCATCGACGCCAGGAACATCGACTTGGCCTGATTGGCCGCATCGGCCTGATCGCGCGCCTGCCGCAGCAGCGCCTCGCGTTCGCGCAACGTGTCGGCCGACGCGAACGCGGCGACGTGATCTTCGATGGCCCGGGCGAAATTCGCCAGCCTCCGCCGGGCCGTGTCGTCGAGCGTGCGTGGCATCCGCCCGTAAAGGCACAACGCGCCGAGGCCCGAGCCGTCGCGGGCCTTGAGCGGAACACCGGCCGCCGACATGAATCCGCCGGCTTCCGGCAGCAGCGGACCGTCGTCGAGATCGGGATATTCCACCAGCGAGCCGGACGCGAGCACAGCGGCGGTCAACGTGCCCTTCAACGTCCCTCGTGCCACGCCGTCATGCCCGGCGCAAATCGTCAGCAGTTCGCCGTTTTCAATGAGATTGACCGAGACGACATCGCCCCCGATGACGTCCCGCACGATGGCGCACATGTTCTCGATGCCGCCGCGACGATGGCTGCTCTCGAGATCGATACGCTTGCCGCCCGTATTCAGACCAGTGTCCGTCACTACCGCTCCCCTGACGCGGTTAATCCGCGGCCGCACGCGCGCAGCAACCCCCGCAGCGCACGCCGGTCCCAGGACTTCGGAGCCTAAAAGGGAGGCTTCAAAAAAATCGTTGCTTTCCCCCGACAACATCCGAAATGCGAGCGAAATGGCTAGCAGATGGTTAGCGCGGCGAACGTTGTGCCGTTCTGGCACAAACGATCCGCACTGGACCGGCGTTCGTCCCCTTGGCTAGGATCGTTTCGGGCTCGGCGGAAATCCTCAAAAATCCGCGCAATCAGGGAAGTTGCGCCATTTGGAGGCCCCAATGCCGAGCGCGCGACAGAACCTTTCGGGCAGCGTACGCCACTCTCCCAGCGGCCGGGCCGTCGGCCCCGCCGACCCCGCCGAGCACATCGACGTCAGCATCTATTTGAAGGATCCGCCGGCCGAGCCCGGCGCCAGCCGCGATGCCTGTCACGATACGCGCGCGCAACGGCTGCAACCGGCGCTGCAGGAATTGGCCGACTTCGCCAAGGCCCATGGCCTCACCGTCAAAGAACAAGACCCTGGCCGGCGGCTGGTGAAACTCTACGGATCGGTCGGCGATCTGCAGAAGGCGTTCGGCACCGAACTCAAATGCTATGAACATCAGGGCCGCCAGTTTCGCGGCCGCACCGGCGCGCTTTCGCTGCCGGAGTCGCTCGCCGACAAGATCGAAGCGGTATTGGGACTCGACAACCGTCCCGCGGCCACGCCGAAAGTCGTGTTCTCGCGCAACGCCGCTGCGGCGGGCTATTATCCCAACGTGATCGCCAAACTCTACGGCTTTCCCGCCACAAAGGGCGAAGGCAAAGGCCAGTGCATCGCGCTGATCGAACTGGGCGGCGGCTTCAAGAAGGCGGACACCAACACGGCGTTTCATGTCATGAACCTGCCGCCGCCGCAGGTCGTTGCGGTGGGCGTCTCGGGCGGCACCAACACGCCGGGCGAAGACCAAGGCGCCGATGGCGAAGTCGCCCTCGATATCCAGGTGGCGGGCGGTGCCGCACCGGGGGCCAAGATTGCGGTCTATTTCGCACCCAACACCGACCAGGGCTTCGTCGACGCCATCACTAAGGCGGTGCACGACACCAAGAACAAGCCGTCGGTGATGTCGATCAGTTGGGGGGCGCCGGAAAGCGACTGGACCGATCAGGCGATCGCCGCGATGAATTCCGCGTTCGCCGATGCCGCCGGTTTCGGCGTCAGCGTGTTTGCCGCGTCGGGCGACCGGCTCGCGGGCGACGGCGTCGACGACGGCAAGCCGCATGTCGATTTCCCCGCCTCGAGTCCGGGCGTGGTCGGCTGCGGCGGCACGCGCTTGTCCGCCGGAGCCGGAAAGATCGCCGACGAACTGGTGTGGAACAGCAACGGCGCCGGCACCGGCGGCGGGGTCAGCGCGCGATTTCCCGCGCCCGACTACCAGAACGGCGTCAGTCTGCCCGCGTCCGGACGCGGCGTGCCCGATGTCGCCGCCGATGCCGATCCCAATACCGGTTATCGCATCGTGGTCGGAGGCGCCGTGGAAACCATCGGCGGCACCAGCGCCGCCGCGCCGCTGTGGGCGGGACTGTTCGCCCTGCTTAACGAAACGCGGACCAAACCGATCGGCGCGCCGCATGCCACGCTGTATGCCCACGCCACGGCGTTCCGCGACGTGACCGAGGGCGACAATATCGAAAACGGCTACGGCTACGCCGCCGGCCCCGGCTGGGACGCCTGCACCGGCCTCGGCACACCGGATGGGGCGGCGCTGGCGAAGGCGTTCGAGGAGAAAGGAACGACGTAGTCCCATCTCTTTCCTCCCCCCGCGCACTTCTGTCATCCCCGGCTGAGCAAGCGGTCGATAGCGACAGCGTATTCGACCAGCGAGGGAAAGGGGACCCAGGTGCAGACGAAGCGCCGATGCCGACAAGCATGCAAAACTGTAGTGCACTACTTTCAGCACTACGGATGTAGTTCCACCTGGGTCCCCTTCCCCTCGTTCTGCTCACTACCGTTCGCTTCACTCGGCCGGGGATGACAGTCCTTTTTGCTGATACGCTTCGTCATTTGCACCGCGCGCCCAAGATGACATCTTAAGCGCGAAGTTCACATTCGGATTCGCCATGAAGATCATTGCCATCACCGGCGGCGCGCAGGGGATTGGGCGCGCGATCGCGTATCACTTTGCCGAGCTCGGTTATGCCGTCTCCATCACCGACAGCGATGCCGCGGCGGGGCGCGAAGCCTTGGCCGAGATCGGCGCCCGCAAAGCGATGGGGCTGTTCGTCAAAGGCGATGTCGCCAAACCCGGCGACGTGACGGCGTGGATGGCGAAGACGGTGAAAGAACTCGGCGTGCCGGATGTGCTGGTCAACAATGCCGGCATCATGATCCGCAAGGACGTGCTCAAGCTGAAGCCGGCCGAGTTCGACAAAGTGATCGCGACCAATCTCGGCGGTGCCTTCCTCGCCGCGCAGGCGGCGGCGAAAGCGATGGCCAAGCGCGGATCGGGCGGCACGATCGTCAACATCGCCTCGACCCGCGCCTTCATGTCGGAGCCCGACACCGAAGGCTATTCCGCCTCGAAGGGTGGTATCGTCGCCCTCACCCACGCGCTGGCGATCAGTCTGGCGCGCTATCGCATCCGCGTGAACGCGATCAGCCCCGGCTGGATCGAAGTCGGCGACTGGAAGAAAGCGTCACAATCCGTGAAACCGCACCATTCGCAAATCGATCGCGCGCAACATCCTGTCGGACGCGTCGGCGTGCCCGGCGACATCGCCAAGGCGGTTCAGTTTCTGGCCGAAAATACAGATTTCATGACCGGCCAGAACATCATCATCGACGGCGGCATGACCGTGAAGATGATCTACGCCTGACTTTTGGCGCGCATTCTGACGGAAAACCGGTACCCACTTTTCGGGAATGCGCGCGAATAGACGCAATTTCCGTACGGGAATACGCGGTTTCCACCATGCGACCATTTTGCTGCCTTGAATTACACTAAACGGGTTACTTCACGTTCTGCCGCGCCGTAATTTTCGCGCCGATCGCAGGAATTAGCAGGACCGGGCCGCCCGGTCAGGGAGCTCGAAGTGTTCGATAAAGCCACGTTCATCGATGAAGCCGCCATCTATGCCGCGCTCGAAGAAGGCAAGCGCGCCGTCAGCCGCGATGCCGTCGAAGCCATCATCAAGAAGGCGGGCGACGCCCACGGTTTGACGCTGCCGGAAGTGGCGATCCTGCTTAACGTGCACGATCCGGAACTGGTCGAAGAAATCTATACGTGCGCCCGTGCGATCAAACGCAAGATTTACGGCCGCCGCCTGGTGCTGTTCGCGCCGCTCTACGTCTCCGACTACTGCATCAACAGTTGCGTCTATTGCGGCTACGGCCAGGGCCACAAATTCCCCCGCCGCAAGCTCACCATGGACGAGATCAAGAACGAGACGCTGGCCCTGCTCAACATGGGCCACAAGCGCCTTGCCATGGAAGCCGGCGAAGATCCCGAGAACTGCCCGATCGACTACGTGCTCGATTGCATCGAGGCGGTCTATTCGGTCGAGACCAAACAAGCCAACATCCGCCGCATCAACGTGAACATCGCGGCCACCACGGTCGAGAACTTCAAGAAGCTGAAGGCCGCCGAGATCGGCACCTACATCCTGTTCCAGGAAACCTATCACCGCGAAACCTACGCCAAGATGCATCCGCGCGGGCCGAAGAGCGATTACGACTGGCACACCACCGCCTTCGACCGCTCCAACGCCGCGGAGATCGACGACAACGGCGCCGGCGTCCTGTTCGGGCTCTACGATCACAAGTTCGAAGTGCTGGCGCTGATGCAGCATGCCGAGCATCTCGAAGCCGAATTCAACTGCGGTCCGCATACGATTTCGGTGCCGCGCATCCGTCCGGCCGGCGGCATCAACCTCGATAGCTTCCCGCATATCGTCTCCGACGACGAGTTCAAGAAGATCATCGCTATCATCCGTCTGGCCGTGCCCTACACCGGCATGATCATCTCGACCCGTGAAGACGCCCACCTGCGCAACGAGTGCCTCGAACTCGGCATCTCGCAGCTTTCCGGCGGTTCGTGCACCGGCGTCGGCGGCTATTGCGAAGAGAACGAGAAGGGCGTGCGCAAGCCGCAGCCGACCCAGTTCAAGGTCAATGACGAGCGCCCGCTCGATCAGGTGATGTACGACATCGCCGAAGCCGGCCACCTGCCGTCGTTCTGCACCGCCTGCTATCGCAACGGCCGCACCGGCGACCGCTTCATGGAATACGCCAAGAGCGGCAAGATTCAGGACCTCTGCCAGCCCAACGCGATCCTGACCTTGAAGGAATACCTCACCGACTTCGCCTCGCCTGAGACCAAAGAACTGGGCGAGAAGGTCATCGCCGAGCATCTGGCGCAGATCCACAACGACAAGCTGCGCAAGGTGACCGAAGACCGCCTTAAGGAAATCGAAGCCGGCAAGCGGGACCTTTATTACTGAGATAGCCCTCTCCCCTTGTGGGGCCGATAGCGCCAGCGTAATCGGCGAAGAAAAATCACGGGGTTGGCGCAGCGCTAACCCCGATGATTTTTCAGGTGAAGGGGCACGGTGCCTCGATCCCCTCAAATCTTGCGCTTAGCTGAGCGAGCGTGCGGCTCCTAATTCAGCGCCGTCGGGCATCAATTGGTCCAGAGTAACTTCGCCGAACCTTTGGATGAACAATGCTCTGGCTTTGGCCATGGTGTCGTTCAGACATATGGTTACGTTCCGCTCGATAAGGCAATTCGGACGGTCTGACCTGCTGCCGATTGCGAAGAGGTTGGGTTGTCCAAGCGCCTCGTAGACATCGAGGAGGCTGATCTCCTCAAGCGACCGAGCCAGCGTCCATCCGCCCCCATGTCCCTTCTCGGATCGCACGTACCCCGCATCGCGCAGGCCGGCCATCGTTCGTCGTAACACGGCAGCATTAGTTCCCAAAGCCTTCGCCAAGGCGTCGGACGTGAGCGGTGCGTTGCCATGACCAAGGTGCAAAAGCACGTGCAGCACATCCGATAATCGTCTGTCATGGTTCATGGCTTGCGATCCCGCCTTGACGGTCCGCCCTGCCGCCGACCGGAAGTTGCTTTTCCCGCTCGATAGCATTATGTATCATTAAATGCTACATGACATTCATGCGACCGTTTTCAGCTATCCAGCGTTGGCTCCGGAGTAAAATTGGATGAGTTCCTTTTCCAACCCAGGGGCCGTGGCCACTTACGCTGAGAACGTAGTGAGGAACGTTCCTGCTCTCCGGGATCTTCATCGCATGGCATGCCTCCTTCTAGCGGAGCAGGTGCCAAGCGAAGGCCGAGTGCTGGTTCTCGGTGCTGGTGGCGGCCTTGAACTGAAGGCTTTCGCTCAGATGCAGCCTGGCTGGCGGTTCGATGGTGTCGATCCATCACGACCAATGCTCGAACAAGCACGCGCTACTTTGGGCGAGCTGGCGTCGCGCGTCTCCTTTTGTGACGGCTACATCGACGACGCGCCAATGGGGCCATTCGATGGTGCTGCTTGTCTCCTAACCCTGCATTTTCTGTCGCGAGAGGAGCGCGTTCGCACACTGAAACAGATTCGTGCACGGCTCAGGTCTGGCGCTCCGCTCGTGACCGCTCACCACAGTTTCCCCAACAACGACGCCGCCAAGGACAAATGGCTTTCGCGCTTCGCTGCGTTCGTCGCAAGTTCGGGCCCATTGCCAGCTGGGTTCGATATCCAAACTATGAAACAGCGAATGCCGTTCCTCTCGCCGGAGCAGGATTTATCGGCGCTGGAGGATGCGGGGTTTGTCGATATCGAACTTTTCTATGCCGCGTTCACGTTCAAGGGCTGGATCGCATACAATACTGCTCTTTGATATTCGCCAGCTTCGTTACGCCAGCGGCCCCGCAAGGGGAGAGGACTATCCCAACTCCACCGCCACCACTTCGTGTAACGCCACGCGCGGCACGGCGACGATCAGCCGGTCGCCGTCGCGGCGGTACGCGGCCGGCGTGCCGCTTTCGAGCAGGCTAACGGCACGCGGCTCTGCACCGGGCGGCAGGCGCAAACTCACCTCGAACGGGCCCGCGGGCAGGATTTCGCGCAGCGGGCCTTTCAGCATCATCGGATTGGTGAGGTTGACGAGATGGGCGGCGAGCGATTTCTCCTGCCGCCAATAAGCGAGATCGACCACGCCGGGACCTGAGACCGTCAGCGGCGCCGGCTCGTCGGCAGCCCATTCCACCGCGTTTTTCAGCAGCATCAGGTGATCGCCGACCAGAAGGTCCCAGAACGTCGCGTCGAGATTGGACGGGAAGTACACCACCCTGCCCTTGCCGAAACTCCGGCAGAACACCGCCGGGATGGTGGTTTCCGGGTCGGTCATCACCAGGCGCTCCATCGGCAGATCGGGATAGCTGGGCACCAGCGTCAGCGGCTGCAACTGCTTGTCGTGCGGCCGGACATGGATTTGCTGCGATGTCGCCACCACACGCGGTGTTCCCTCGATCCCGGCAAGCAGCGGATGCGGCCGGCGCAGCGTGAGATAGGAGTTCTTCACCGGCTCGTCGATTGGCCCGGCGAAATCGCAGCCGAACAGATCGGCCAGTGCGAAATTCGTCCGCCGCCGTCCGGCTTCGTCATAGAGCGAGGTCTGGCCGGTCGCCACCACACGCCCGCCCCGGCGCACGAAAGCGCGGATCTCGGCACATTGCTTGTCCGACAGCGCCGGCACGTCCGGCAGCACCAGCACGCGAAAACGCGCGGCCTTGGCGAGCAGCCGGTCGTCGACGAATTCGTACGGAATGCGCGCTTCCACCAGCGCCTGGCACCAGCCGTTCTGGGCGGCGCCGTAAGCCGCTTTCGCCAGCGTCTGGCTTTGCAGCGACTGCACCACCGCCACGCGCGCGAGGTTTTCGGTATTGCGGAAATACTTCGCGTTCCGCCAATGCCAGTCGTACAGCGCCTCGACGGTGGGGATCCAGCGCGGATCGATCACCTTCGCATTGAACTTGCAGAGCCACGGCCGGAAGCCTTGCGCCATCCCGGCATGGACCCAGGCGGCGATCTCGGGCCCGGCCTGGGCGGAATCCTTGAAGCGATAAGCCTCGTCCTCGACGCCGATACTGAACAGGCCCGCCACCGGCGTGTCGCCGATCACCGACCGCGCCTGCTTGGCGTATTTGCCGTTGGTCCAGAGCGGCGTCAGTCCGTTGCGGCCCTGGCGATCGATCGTGACCATCGGAATTTCCGCCCGCGGATCGTTCATGCCGTAGTTGGGGGCGAAGAAGCCGTCGGGCTTCACCTTCTTCACGGCGTCGTTCCACAGCGTGTACTGCGCCCAGCGCCGGTCCTTGTCCCACGCCGCATAAGCACGGATGACTTCTTCGTTGGTCTCGTTCGAGCGCGGCAGATCAAACCCGGTCGCGGCCTTGAACTGGGCTCGGCAATTGGCACACCAGCACATGCCCGAACCGTTCCAGCGATTGCCGAAGAAGCCGTCCGGGGCGTAGCGCTCGGTGATCTCGGCCAGGATCTGCGGCATCAGCTCGAACATGAAGCCGCCGTTCTGGCAGGTGACATACATATCCTTGGCCGCCCAGTGGCGGCGCGGCTTGCCGTCTTCGGTGCAGGCAGCCCATTCGGGATGAGCGGCGAACACCTCCTCCGCCATGGCGTGCGGATCGACCCGCGCGATGATCCGAAGGCCGAGGGCGCGGCAGCCCTTCACCATCTCGCCGAACAGATCGCGGTCGCCGAGGTATTTAGCGCGGTGCTGCAGCGGCAAGCGCGAGGGATAAAAGGCGATGCTGCCGCCCGCCGACAGGCAGACGCCCTCGGCATGGCATTTGCGGAACAGCGCCAGCCAGAAATCGGTGTCGGCGTTCTGAGGATTGTCCTCGGTGAACGCCACCTGCATCCAACGCATCACGCCGTGCGTCCACGACGGCGCGTCCGGCATGGCGATGGCGCCGGTCCAGGGCGTCGCGGCGAGAACGGCGGCAAGTTTCAGCGTATCGCGGCGGGTCGTTTCCATGAACCGAGTATGGCGCGGCAAACGCCGCCGTTTCCAGCCGCCTGCGGCAAGTTCCCGGCCGGCGGAAGGCGCCCATTAACCCTCCCTTTACCTTGTTCTCCAATCTTACCCAGGCTGGCCGGACTGCGGCACGAGGATCCGATGAACGTCGTTCTGCTGAAGGGGCAATCGCAATACGGCGTCCTGTGCCGCCAGATCGACGAGCTCGCCAAAGCCTTCACGGCCCGCGGCGACGCGGTTGTGGTCATCGACATGCCGCAGATGACGTCGCAGGACCGCTTTATTGAGACCTTGCAGGCCCAGCGGCCGGTCGATCTCGTGTTCTCGATCAACATTCTCGGCGAGTTTGCCGACGGAGCGGGCCGCCGGATCAGCGATCTCACCGGGGCGCCGCACGTCATCCTGTTCGTCGACTTCCCGCTCGCGCACGTCACCCGCCTCGAACACACGCCGGCCAATGCCGCGGTCCTGACCCTCGACACCAGCCATGTGCGGACCATCAACGATTATTTCGGCGCGGGCCGCTTCGCTTATGTCGGCTTCTGTCCGCTGGGCGGGATGGGTGAGCCGCAACCGTTGCCCGCAACCGCCGATGCGTTCCTGGCGTCGCGCCCGATCCCGATTTTCTGTCCGATGACCTATTACGATCCAGGCGAGCCGCCGTGGCGCGATTATCCCGAACCGATCCGGACGATATTTTACGACGCCGCCGAAGCCGCGCTGGCGGCGGAATGGCTACCCGCCCTGGAAGCGCTCGACCGCCGTCTCGTCGCGCAAGGCCTCGACCTCGCCGATCCGCAAATGCGGCGCGACATCGCAATGGTGCGGGCGCAGTCCAATGCGATCAACGAATGGGTGCGCAACACCCGCCGTCAGCGCTTTTTCGAAGCGGCCGCCGTGGTGGGATTGCCGCTGCATGTCGACGGCAAGGGCTTTGAAGCCATCCCCGAGCACTACACCAACGTTATGCGTCTCGGCTGCGGCGACACCACGATCACCCAGCAGCAGATGGCCAAGTCGCGCATGGTGCTGAACCACAATTCCAATTTCGGAGAAGGCCTGCACGACCGGGTACCGACGGCGATGCTGGCGGGCGCCGCGGTGGCGAGCGACACCAGTCAGTATTACCGCGACCACTACACGCCGGATGAGGTAGCCCTGTTCCGCTGGCTGCATCTGGAAGAAGATCTCGCGACCGTCAAAACGCTGCTCGATGACGGCGACCGCCTGTTCGCGATGGCCAAAGCCGGCCAGCACAAGGCACTGCAGCAGGATTGCTGGGACCACCGCATCGATGCGATCCTCACCGCCGCGGGTCGCGAGGGACGGACATGAAAGTCGTTCTGATCAAAGGCCAATCGCAATACGGCGTCCTGCGCTGCCACATCGACGAAGTGGAGAAGGCGTTCACGGCCCGCGGCGACAGCGTTTCCGTCATCGATATACAGCAGCCCGGCGTCATGGCGAATCTGGCGGAGCATCTCGCCGCCCAGCGCCCGGCCGATCTGGTATTTTCCATCGGCATCTACGGCGAGTTCACCGACAGCGCCGGGCGCACCGTTCGCGATCTCACCGGCGCACCGCATGTCGTGCTCTATGTCGATTTTCCGCTCAGCCATTTCGCGCGGCTCGATCATGTGCCGCCGCACACCGCTGTCCTGGTGATCGATGCCAGTCATGTGCGGGCGATCAACAGCTATTACGGCCCGGGCCGCTTCGCCCATGTCGGCCTCTGCCCCCTGCCCGCGCTCGGCGCACCACAGCCGCTGCCGGACAGTGCCGAGGCTTTCCTCGCCGCGCGGCCGATCCCGGTCTTCTGTCCGATGACCTATTACCCGCCGGTGCCGGAGCCGTGGAAGGACTATCCCGAGCCGACCCGCAGCATCATCGCCGAAGCCGTCGAGCAAGCGCTGGCCGCAGAATGGCTGCCGCCGCTCGAGGCACTCGACCGCTGGTTCGCCGAACGCCGCCTCGATCTTTCCGATCCCGCGCTGCGCGAGCAAATGGCGCCGGTGCGGCTGCAATCGGTGCTCATCAACAACTGGGTCCGCGACGTGCGGCGGCAGAAACTGTTCGAAGCGGCGGCGAAAGTCGGATTGCCGCTGTCGGTCGACGGCAACGGCTTCGAGCATATCGAGGGCCGTTTCGCCAACATCACCAATCTCGGCAGCGGCGATACGCTGAACACCCAGCAACAGATGGGCCGTTCGCGCATGGTGCTGAGCCACAACGCCAACTTCGGTGAAGGCATGCACGACCGCGCGTCGACCGCGATGATCGCTGGCGCGGCCGTGATCTCCGACACCAGCCAGTATCTGCGCGACCACTACGTGTCCTGCCGCGACCTCGCGCTGTTCCGCTGGCAGCACCTGGAAGAAGACCTTGCCCTCTTCAATACGCTGCTCGACGACGGCGACGCCCTCTACGCCATGGCCAAAGCGGGCCAGCAGAAGGCGATGCAGCAGGATTGCTGGGAACACCGCATCGATACCATTCTAACCGCCGCCCGCGCCGCAGCGGCCCGCTAACTACTCCAGAACGACCATATCGATATCGTGCGTCGGCACGTAATTGCGCGCGTCAAAGGTGAAGGTCGTCGGACTCGTCTTCTTCAGCACACCGTCCCAGCATAGCGACAGCACAGCGCCCGGCTTCAGCTTGTCGAGCGTCAAGTGAAACCGCCGGATCGGCCCGCTCCAGGTCTTGGCGGTGCTGAGCACATACTGGGTCTGGTAGGCCGCGCCGTTCAGCGTTACCGCGTGCGCGATATCCGGCTTGGCGCAGTACTGCTTGGCAAGCTCGGGGTCGTCAAACAGGTTGCGGCTAGTGTTCCAGTTCCCCGTCACCGGCTGGTATTCGTGTTCGATCACGGTGGTGGTCTCGGCCGGAAACACCTGCGCCCAGTAGAACCGCGTGCGCGTCGTCCAATTGGGAAAGCCGGTGTCGTCCTCGATCGCGCCCGCGGCGACGAGCTGGGCGCGTTGCGCCGGCGTCATCCGCTCCAACGCCTGCTCGCGCGCCTGCCGGCCGCCTTCGGTGGTGACATTGACGGGCATCGCCGCGGCCTTCAGCAGACCGGTGATGTCGCGGTCCTTGAGCAACGCGCGCTGCTCGGTCGCGAAGGCCTGCGGCTGGCCGTCCACCCTCACACGAAAGCCGACGAAGTTCACCGGATCATATTTGGTGGTGCCGATATTGGTCGGCGGCCCCAGTTCGACATTATCGAGATCGGGCAGCGGGAACGCGACCACGGTGGCGACGTCGCGTTTGGCCGGATTGTAGAATTCGAACCGCACCCGCACCTTTTGCGGGCTCACGTACAGGTCCTCGGACAGCATCTGCACCGGCGTGCCGCGGGTGAAGACGATCCCGCCCGCCGCCAAGACTGCCGCACCGTCGTCGGCTGCGGCGGGTCCAGCCGCCACGACGGCCACAATCGCCAGCACGGCTTTGCGCATGGCTCCCTCTCGGCGCAAGTTTATCACGTTCCGCCCCTCTTGCATTTCCCTCCGGCAGCCCTATACTTTGTGATGCAAAGTTACTGAGGCGCGGGGTAAACGTGCGCGATATCGACAGGGCCTTGGCGGAGATCGGCGAAATCCGCAGCCAGATCGCCTCTCATACCGCCTTCCGCGGCTACGGCCCGGTGGCGATTTCGATCACCGGCCTGCTCGCTTTCCTCACCGCCGCAGCCCAAAGCGTATTGCCGATCGCCGACACGCCGATGCTCTATCTCGCCGAATGGCTGGGAACCGCGATGGTGTGCGGCGCCGTGGTGCGGATCGAGATGCAAGGCCGTTCGCGCCGTCTGCATTCCGGCCTCGCCGACGCCATGATCCATCAGGCGATCGAACAATTCCTGCCCGCGTGCGCCGCCAGCGTATTCATGCCGCTGCTGCTGTTGCAGTTCACGCCCGAGAACGCCTGGATGATGCCCGGCCTGTGGCAGCTGTTCGTCAGCCTCGGCATCTACGCCTCGCTGCACAACCTGCCGCGCAGCATGTTCTACACCGGTGCGTTCTATCTCGTCTCCGGTTTCGCCACCCTGCTCTACGCCAGTCAGACGCACGCACTGTCGCCGTGGCTGATGGGGGCGCCGTTCCTGGTCGGCCAGACGCTGATGGCCGTCATACTCTATTTCGCGGCCGGAGAACCCGATGACGAAGACTGAAGCCCCCTTCGCCTTCGAAGGCCTCGACCGCGTGATGCATGAAAAGGCGCGCCTCGGCGTGCTGTCGTCGCTGATCGCTCATCCCAAAGGCCTTGCGTTCGGCGATCTGAAATCGCTGTGCGGCCTGACCGACGGCAACCTTTCGCGCCACCTGCAGACGCTGCAGGAAGCAGGCCTTATCGAAATCACCAAAAGCTTCGAGAACAACCGCCCGCAGACGACCGTTAAGCTGACCAAGAGCGGCCGCAAGCGGTTCCTCGAATACCTCGCCCTGCTGGAACAGGTGGTGCGCGACGCCGCCAAGACCGCAGGCGAGGATTTCGGCAATGCGCGGATGAAAGTCCTGCCCACCTGACCTTTTTTTAAGAGGATTCTTTGCAATGCCAAGTAGTTGCTTACGCAAAGACAAGATTCATGTCGCCGCCATCATGGACGGCAACGGACGCTGGGCGCAGAGCCGCGGACTTCCCCGCCGCGAAGGCCATCGCGCCGGCATCGAATCCTTGCGCAGCATCGTCAAGGCGGCGCCCGATCTCGATATTGGCACCCTGACCGTGCATGCCTTCTCCGCCGACAACTGGAAGCGTCCGGCCGAGGAAGTCGGCGACCTGTTGATGCTGTTCCGGCAGTATCTCGACAGCGAAACCGAAACGCTGGTGATCGATGGGGTCCGGCTCCAGTTCATCGGCCGCCGCGACCGCCTGCCGTCCGATCTCGTTGCGGAAATGGAGCGCGCCGAAGCCGCCACCGAATGGGGCGATGCCTTGAACCTGCGCGTCGGTCTCGATTACTCCGCCCGCGCCGCCATCGTCGACGCCGTGAAGGCGGGCACCGTTCCGGGCCCCGACGTCGACCTTCTCATCCGCACCAGCGGCGAGCAGCGGCTGTCGGATTTCCTGTTGTGGGAATGCGCCTACGCCGAATTCCTGTTCAGCGAAAAGCTGTGGCCCGACTTCGGCCCCGACGACCTCGCCGACGCCGTGCGCACCTTCCATACCCGCGAACGCCGGTTCGGCGCCCTGCCGGAAGCGGCGGAGTAGCGTTCCGCCACGGCCACTCGCGGCAAGGGAACTGGCGCCATTGCCCGCGATGGCGTACATCGCATGCTCGAGATGACCGATCCCCTCGCCTTCGTTCGCGCCAATTCGGTGCTGCAAAGCCCGCCGCTGGTTCCTGAGGTGCGCTTGCATCTCGCCAGCGAAGTGCTGCCGCTGTGGACCAAGACGGAGGAAGAACTCGGCCGCCAAGGCGTGCCGCCGCCGTATTGGGCGTTCGCCTGGGCGGGCGGACAGGCGCTGGCGCGCTACGTGCTCGATCACGGCGCCGAGGGCGAGAAGGTGCTCGATTTCGGCTCGGGCTCAGGCCTCGTCGCCATCGCCGCCAAGAAAGCCGGCGCGGCCTCGGTACTGGCGGCCGATATCGATCCGTTTTCCGCCGCCGCGATCCGCCAGAACGCGATCGACAATGATGTCGTGCTCGACGTCACCACCGACGACGTGATCGGCCGCAACGATCCGTGGACGCTCATTCTGGTCGGCGACATGTGTTACGAGCGCCCGCTTGCGGAGCGCCTGACCCAGTGGCTGCGAGACCATGCCCGCGCCGGCGCCACCGTTCTGGTCGGCGATCCCGGCCGCAGCTACTTCCCCAAGACCGGGGTCGAGAAACTGGCGAGCTTTGATGTGCCGACGTCGCGCGATCTCGAAGATCGCGATATGCGGCAAACCGGCGTGTTCCGACTCACGCCTTGACTCGTTTCCGGCGGCGGCGGTACAAAAGAACAAAAGAGGAACACCGCCAATGCCAACCACCGGAACCATCGATTACATCGAACTGCCCGCCTCCGATCTCCCATCGCTGCAGGTCTTCTACAAGAAGGTGTTCGATTGGGGCGCCTTCAAAGACTACGGCCCCGACTATGTCGCCTTCGAAGCTCATGGACGCGATGGCGGCTTCAATGGCAAACGCAAGGTTGTGCAGGGCGGCGGACCACTCCTGGTGCTCTACTCCCGAGACCTCGAAGACACCGAAGCGAAGGTCAAAGAAGCTGGTGGCGAGATCGTCGCGCACGAAAAGTTCCCGGGAGGGCGACGATTCACCTTCCGCGATCCGAATGGAAACGAGCTCGCCGTCTGGACCAAGCGATAACGTGCCGCTAGGGTGCTCCCTTCTTGTGCGAGCTTAATTAGGGGGCACTTAATGGCGGGCGTAAGCGAACAACAACCGGTAGATCTCAAGCCGACACTGGGGCCGTTTCATCTCATCGCCCTCGGCATCGGCGGCATTATTGGGGCCGGTATCTTCGTCATCACCGGACATGCGGCTGCGATCTATGCCGGTCCGGGCGTGATCATCTCGTTCGCCATTGCCGGTTTCGGATGCGCCTTTACGGGTCTGTGCTACGCCGAATTTGCTTCGATGATCCCGGTCGCGGGTAGCGCCTATACCTATACCTACGCCACCATGGGCCGCTTCATGGCCTGGTTCATCGGCTGGAACTTAGTGCTCGAATATCTCGCCGCCTCCTCCACCGTCGCGGTCGGCTGGTCGGGCTATTTCAATGACTTTATGACCTATATCGGCGTGCATATCCCCGCCGCCTTTGCCCAGGCGCCCATTGCGCTGGAAGGCGTGCAGCAGCATCTGGTCGTCACCGGCGCGTACTTCAATCTTCCCGCCGTGGCGCTGATCTGCCTCGTCACCGCCATCCTCATTGTCGGCGTGAACATGTCGGCGAACTTCAACAACGCGATGGTGCTGATCAAGACCACCATCGTGATCATCGTCATCGCCGTCGGCCTGCCGCATGTGATTTCGGCGCTGCATATTCCGGCCCAGCATGATCCGTCGGTGCCGATCATTCCCGCCAACACCACCGGCGTGTTCGGCCAATTCGGCTGGTCGGGCGTGCTGCGCGCCACCGGTCTCATCTTCTTCGCCTATATCGGTTTCGATGCCGTGTCGGTCGCCTCGCAGGAAGCGAAGAATCCGCGCCGCGACGTACCGTTCGGCATTCTCGGCTCGCTCGCGATCTGCACCGTGCTCTACATCCTGATGGCCTATGTGCTGACCGGCATCGCCGATTACCGCACCTTGAACGTGCCGCATCCGGTATCGATGGCGCTGGAACAGTCGGCGTCGCTCAAGTGGCTGGCGCCGTTCGTCAGTGTCGGTGCCATCGTCGGGCTTGCTTCTGTGGTGCTGGTATTCCTGCTCGGCCAGTCGCGCATTTTCTACGCGATGGCGAAAGACGGACTGTTCTTCAAGGTATTCGGAGAATGCCATCCGCGTTTCCGGACGCCGTGGAAAGGCCAGATCATCACTGGCGCGTTTGCGGTTCTGCTTGCCGGTCTGCTGCCGATCGACATCCTCAATCCGCTGGTTTCCATTGGCACGCTGCTCGCGTTCGTGGTGGTTTGCATCGGCACCATGATCCTGCGCGTCAAGCGGCCCAAGGCGATCCGCCCGTTCCGCACGCCCTATCTCTGGATCGTGGCGCCCATCGGCATCTTCATGTGCGCCCTGATGATGGCGTTCCTGCCCAAGGAGACCTGGGAGCGGCTGGTGGTGTGGACCGCCATCGGTGTGGTGATCTACTTCGCGTACGGCATCCGCCAAGTTGCCGGGGCGCAACGCTGGCACATCACCGACGCGGAGTAAGCGAGTTCCTACTATAGCGTCGCGGAAGCGTCACATTGTCTGGACTCTCCGTCCGGCAGATCGTTACGGTGTTTCGGGCGTCGACGTGGCGTTCCGTTTGCATTGAAATTTCCTGTCGCACGCCTGGAATGGACATGGCCGTCACTTCCGAACAACCGCTCGATGAACAACACGAAGTCGATTTGAAGCCGTCGTTAGGCCGCTGGCATCTCATCGCACTCGGTATCGGCGGCATCATCGGCGCCGGCATTTTCGTCATCACCGGACACGCGGCCGCCTCCTACGCCGGACCGGGCGTGGTCATTTCGTTTGCAATCGCCGGGCTCGGTTGCCTGTTTGCCGGGCTGTGCTACGCCGAATTCGCTTCGATGATCCCGGTCGCGGGAAGCGCCTACACTTATACGTATGCCACCATGGGCCGGTTCATGGGCTGGTTCATCGGCTGGAATCTGGTGCTCGAATATCTCGCCTCGTCGGCGACGGTCGCGTCCGGCTGGTCGGGCTACTTCTCCGACTTCATGCGTTCGCTCGGACTGGCTTTGCCGCACACGCTGACCAGCGCGCCGTTGTGCGTGGCGACCGATCCGCATTGCTCGACCTACAGCGCCTCCGCGGCCGCGCTCGATGCCATGGCCCATATCGGCACCACCGGCGCGTGGGTGAATCTTCCCGCCGTCGCTTTGGTGATCGCGATCTCGGCCATTCTGGTGATCGGCATTCACGCCTCGGCCAAGTTCAACAATGCGATGGTCGTGATCAAGCTGACCATCGTTCTCCTGGTCATCATTCTCGGCCTGCCGCATGTGGTGCCGGCCAATCACGAGCCCTTCATCCCCGCCAACACCGGCGGCTGGAATTTCGGCTGGTGGGGCGTGCTGCGCGCGTCAGGCGTGATCTTCTTCGCCTATCTCGGGTTCGATGCGGTGTCGGTGGCGGCGCAGGAAGCCAAGAACCCCAAGCGCGACGTGCCGGTCGGCATTCTCGGCTCGCTCGTCGTCTGCACCGTGCTCTATATGCTGATGAGCTACGTGCTGACGGGCCTCGCCAATTACAAAACCCTCAACGTGCCCCATCCGGTGTCGATGGCTGCCGAGGCCTTGCCCGCCACCACGTGGCTGGCGCCCTACATCAATGTCGCCGCGATCGTCGGCTTGTCGTCGGTGGTGCTGGTTCTGCTGCTCGGCCAGTCGCGGATTTTCTACGCCATGGCGAAAGACGGCATGATCCCGCCGCTGTTCAGCGCCATCCATCCCAAGTTCAAGACCCCGTGGAAGGGCTCGATCGTCACCGGCGTCGTGTCGTGCATCATGAGCGGCCTGTTGCCGCTCGACGTGCTCGGCGAACTCGTATCCATCGGCACGCTGCTGGCGTTCGTCATCGTCTGCCTCGGCGTGTTGATCCTGCGCGTCACAAAGCCGAACGCGATCCGCCCCTTCCGCACGCCGCTGGTGTGGCTGGTGGCGCCGGCGGGCATGGTGGTGTGCGGCGCGATGATGTATTGGCTGCCGCCCGACACCTGGGCGCGGCTTGGTATCTGGACGCTGATCGGCGTCGCGATCTATTTCGGTTACAGCAACCGGCACGCCGTTCCGGTGCGCTGGCACATCCGCGAAGCGGCTGAGTGAACCCATGTCAAACCTCGACGACTCCGACCTGACACAGCCCGAACCCGTCGTTGCGAGCGAACATCAACTGAAGCGGGCGCTGGGGCCGGTGAGCCTCATCATGATCGGCATCGGTTCGGTCTTGGGCGCCGGAATTTTCGTCGTCGCGGGCACCGCCGCCGCCACCCACGCCGGACCGGCCGTGCTGCTGTCGTTCATCATCGCCGCGCTCGGCTGTCTGTTCGCAGGCCTCTGCTACGCCGAATTCGCTTCCATGATCCCGGAATCGGGATCGAGCTACACCTACGCCTACGCCACCATGGGCCGCTTCATGGCGTGGTTCATCGGCTGGAACATGGTGCTGGAATACCTCGCCGCCGGATCGACGGTCGCGGTCGGCTGGTCGGGCTATTTCGCCAGCTTCCTGCAGCATTTCGGCATCGTGATCGCGCCGGCGCTGACCAATGCGCCGCTGGCGGGGACCGGATTGGAGTCGCTGCACCTGACCGGCGCCCTCCTCAACCTTCCCGCCGTGATCTTGATCTTTGTACTGACATTCTTCCTGCTCGCCGGGGTGCGCGAGACCGCCAAGTTCAACGACCTCATGGTGGCGATCAAATGCGGCGTGGTCCTCTTGGTGATCGGCTTCGGCCTCGGTTACGTCCGGCTTGAGAACCTGACCCCGTTCATTCCCGCCAACACCGGCCATTGGGGCCATTTCGGCGTTTCCGGCGTCCTCGCCGCCTCGGGCATCATCTTCTTCTCGTTCGTCGGCTTCGAATCCGTCTCGGTCGCCGCCCAGGAAGCCAAGAACCCGCGCCGCGACCTGCCGATCGGCATCCTCGGCTCGCTCGCGATCTGCACCGGCCTCTACATCCTGATGGCACTGGTCCTGACCGGCATCACCGACTGGCGCACCCTCGACGTCGCCAATCCGGTGTCGTTCGCGATCAGCAAGATTTCCGGCCTCGGCTGGCTGACCCTGCCGATCGATATCGGCGCCATTGTCGGCCTCGCGTCGGTGACGTTCGTCTCGCTCTACGGCCAATCGCGCATTTTCTATTCGATGGCCCGCGACGGCTTTTTGCCGCCCGCCTTCGCCAAGGTGCATCCGCGCTCGCGCACGCCCTATATCGGCACCATCATCACCAGCGCCTTCGCCGCCCTGCTCGCCGCCATCTTCCCGCTCGACATCCTGGCGGAGCTGGTCTCGGTCGGCACCCTGCTCGCCTTCATCGCGGTCTGCGTCGGCGTCCTGATCCTGCGCATCACCGCGCCGCGCGCCACGCGCCGCTTCCGCATTCCCGCCGTCTGGCTGATCGCGCCCGCGGGCGTGGTCGTCTGCGCCGGGATGATGGTGAGCCTGTTCTTCTCCTCGCCCGACACCGGCTGGCGGCTGGTGATTTGGACGGCCGTCGGCGTTGCGATATATTTCGCCTACGGCGTCTGGCACGCCGCGCCTTCCAAGTGGAAGGTCACCAACGAGGATTAAGCCCAAAAGGGGATTATTTTGTCCTACCGCTCGCTCCGCGACTTCATCGCCAAACTTGAAGCCGCGGGAGAACTGGTGCGCGTCAGCGAACCGGTCTCGACCGTTCTTGAAATGACCGAAATCCAGACGCGGCTGTTGGCCCAAGGCGGCCCCGCGGTTCTGTTCGAACACCCGGTCAAAGCCGACGGTCAGCCCAGCGAGATGCCGGTGCTGGTCAACCTGTTCGGCACCGTGAAGCGCGTCGCCATGGGCGTGACCCTCGGCGGCAAGGAGCGCACCACCGCAGGCGAATTGCGCGAAGTCGGCACGCTGCTGGCCGAGATGCGCCAGCCGATGCCGCCGAAGACCTTCGGCGATGCCATGGACATGCTGCCGATGGCGAAGGCCGCGATGGCGATGCGGCCGAAATTGGTGTCGCGTCCCGCCTGCCAGGACGTCGTGCTGCAAGGCGACGACATCGACCTCAATGCGCTGCCGATCCAGACCTGCTGGCCGGGCGAGCCCGCGCCGCTGATCACCTGGCCGCTGGTCGTCACCAAAGGCCCCGGCGAAGCGCGCGAAGACGATTTCAATCTCGGCATCTATCGCAATCAGGTCTTGAACAAACGCCAGACCATCATGCGCTGGCTGAAGCATCGCGGCGGGGCGCAGCATCACGCCCGCTGGGCCGAGGAGCACAA
>JAHFQC010000038.1 GCA_023259375.1 Alphaproteobacteria bacterium | reverse complement strand
GGCTCTATTTCGGAATGATGTTCGCGCTGTGGATCGGCGGCGGGGTCGCGGGAGGAGCGATCGGGCTGGCGCTGCGGGCCGATCTGACTCTTTCGGTGTGCATCGGCGCGGTCGCCGCACTGCTTTGCTATCTGCCGCTGGCCAACCGGCTGGTGGTGGCGCGTTACCAGCATCGGCTCACCGGGGCCGGTACGCTGCTCGACATGCCCGCAACCATGACCATCACGCCCGAAGCGCTGATCTACACGGTGTCCGACATCGAAAAGCGCGGCGCTTGGCGCGCCGTGTCGGAAGTCTTCCACGCCAAGGGCTATTGGATTTTCATGGTGCAGTCCGAGCCGTGGTTCGCACCCGACCATTTCTTCGCCAGCGAAGCCGACAAGCGTGCGTTTCTGCGCGAGGCGCTGTCACATATGAGTGGAGACGCCCGGGCGCGTAGCGCTGCGGCGGTGAAGTTTGTAAGTTCGCCCCCATGAAGATCACCCATTTCACCTATCTCGTCCGCGACTATGACGAAGCCATCGCGTGGTTCACGCAGGTGCTGGGATTTGTGCTGGTGGAGGACACCGATCTCGGCAGCGGCAAGCGCTGGGTGCTGGTCGAGCCCAATGGCGGCGGGGTGCGGCTCCTGCTGGCCAAGGCGGTCGGCGCGCAGGCGGATCATATCGGCCACCAAGGCGGCGGGCGGGTGTTCCTGTTTACGGAGACGGACGATTTCGCCCGCGATCATGCCTCGTTGGTTGCGCGCGGGGTGCATTTCATCGAACCGCCGCGGCACGAGGCGTACGGCACCGTCGCAGTGTTCGAAGACCTTTACGGCAACCGCTGGGATCTGATCGAGCCGAAACGCTAGCGCCTCAGATCGTTGGGATCGCGGATGCGTACCCATTGCCGTCGAGCGACCACTGCCGCGGCTAATACCGCAAGTGGCACATAGAGAATATTGAACGTGAGACCGAATGGTCCGATCAACTGCAGTATCACCCAATGCCACAAGGCTTCAGGAGGCACGCGCAGGAGCCATGGCCATGCAATGTCCGCAGTGAATCCGGTAGCGACACCCAGCAGGCAACCAATAATGGTGCGCGGCCAACTGGGGGAATCGCCTAGGAACCACAGCGTGACCAAGCCTCCGATAAGCGGAAAGTAGTTTGCCCAGCCCATAATATTACCCCCCCCTGTGGCGCATCGCGGCGAGTGACTGCGGCCATTCCATGACCCGAACGGTACGGTCCCGCCGCCGTGTTCTTCACTCCTGCGAGCACACTGCGACGATGAGTTCCTGTTCCTGGTGCAGTTCGAGCACGATGCCGGTGCCTTCTTCCTTGCCGGTCGAGTAGCGTCGCGCGTTGCCGCGGGTTTCGTGATGCTTGAACTTGCCTTTCGCTTCGATCGCATGATCGAGCTTTTTGAGGAATTTCTCGGCCAGCGCCGCATCGTCTTCGATACTGTCGCCGGCACCGCGGAATGTCGCCTCGGCAGTGATCGCGCCCTCTTCAATGCTGAGTCTCTCGAAGGGCGCCCAGTCATCACCCGCCATGGCATCGACATGACCGTAGCCGCGGCCGAATACGCGGCCGAAGCCGCCGATCGGCTTGCAAATGTCGCCGGCGTGCTTGAGGACGGCGGGCTCCGGTTCTTTTGGTGTGGCGGGCGGTTTGGCTGCAGCCGGAAGCGCCATCGCGAGCATCAATCCCAATACTATGGTGCGCATAATCCCTTCCTCACACCCGCCCGGTTCGCAGCGCCTTGGCCCATTCGGGGCGGCCGTTGGCTTCGGCACGCGCGGCGGCAGCGTCCCAATCGTAGGTGACTGAAACGAGTTCGACGGCGTACCCGTCGGCCGCCGTTGCAATCACGGCATAGCGGGCGTGCGGCGTGCCGGTTTCCATTTTGTGATTGTGCGGCCAGTCCCAGCCGTACGCGGGAAGTCCGACGCTGCCGGGGTTGACGGCCTGGCGTCCGTCATCGAGCCGCATCACGCGAGGCATATGCGAATGACCGCACAGGATCAGGCGCGCATCGATGCCTTCGAGGCGTTCGCTGACTTCGGCCATCGTCGCGGCGCGGGCGCCCGACGGTTCCACCGTTTCGAGCAGATAGCGCATGTCGTCGCCGGGGCGGCCGTGACAGAGATAAATGTCGCCGATCTGCAGCCACACCGGCACGGCCGTAATCCATTGCAGGGCGCGCTCGTCCAGCTCGGCCAAAGCGTGACGGTCGGACGGGCCCATGGCGGCGCAGTCGTCTTCCAGAAGCTGGCGTTCGTGATTGCCGCGGATCGTCGGCAGGTCGAGCGCCATCAGCCGCGCCGCGGTGGCCGCCGGCTGCAGCGGGCCCGACAGGATGTCGCCGAGATTGACGATGGTCTCGACGCCGCGGGCGGCGCAATCGGCCAGCACCGCATCGAGCGCGCCGAGATTGCCGTGGATATCGGACAAGACCGCGAGTTTCATGCCGTAAGTTGTAGCACACGCGTTTTGCTTTTGGGTGAAAACGGGTAGGTTCGGGCGAGGGAAGGACACCATGGCCGAAAGCAATCCGCAGACCCGTTACACCGCCAATATCCAAGGGGAAGTCGATTCCGCCGCACTTTATCGCGCACTGGCCGATGCCGAGCAGAATCCGCAGCTCGCCGGCATTTATCGAAAACTCGCCGATGTCGAAGACGAACACGCCGCCTTCTGGGCGCGCGAACTGGAGAAGATCGGCCATGCTGCGCCACGGCTGAAGCCGTCGCTGCGCAGCCGCATCCTGATCTGGATGGCGCATCGCTTCGGGCCGGGTCTGGTGCTGCCTACCATCAACGCCCAGGAGCGGATGGATTCGGGCTCCTACGACAATCAGAGCGAAGCCGTCGCCGGCGGTCTGCCGCAGGCCGAACGCAGTCACGCGCGCATCATCAATGCGATGGCGGACAACGGCGGCAAGCTCGAAAGCGGGACGCTGGCGAGGCTGGAAGGACGCCATCGCGGCCTCGGCGGCAATGCACTGCGGGCCGCGGTCTTGGGCGCCAACGACGGTCTGGTTTCGAACATGAGCCTCGTGATGGGCGTCGCCGGAGCGGTAGCCAATTCGCATGTCGTGCTGCTGACGGGGCTTGCGGGTTTGGCGGCGGGCGCCTGTTCGATGGCGATGGGCGAATGGCTGTCCGTTGCCACGGCGCGCGAAAGCTTCGAACGCCAGATTGCGACCGAAGCCGAAGAGCTGGCGCAGGCGCCGGAAGAAGAAATGGAAGAGCTGGCGCTGATCTATCAGGCCAAAGGACTTCCGGAAGAAACCGCGCGCACCATGGCGAACCAGCTTATCGTCAATAAGGACAGCGCCCTCGATACCTTGGCGCGCGAAGAACTCGGCATCGATCCGTCCGAACTGGGCGGCTCACCGTGGACGGCGGCGGCGACCTCGTTCGGATTGTTCTGTTCCGGCGCGATCTTCCCGATTTTGCCGTTCATCTTCGGCATGAGCGGCACCAATGCGGTACTGGCGAGCCTGGGCGTCTCCGGCCTTGCCCTGATGACCATTGGCGGCGCCACGGCGCTGTTCACCGGCGGCTCGATGGTGCGGCTTGCCTTCCGCTCGCTGACGTTCGGCTACGGCGCGGCGGCGATCACGTTCGCCATCGGCAAACTGGTCGGCGTGACGGTGGGGGGCTAGCCTCTCACCGCCGCGACGTCAGGTAATAGATCGCGAACGTCCCGAGCCAATGGCCGCCTTCGTAATGCTCGCCGGTGACGAACGGCAGCGTCGCATCGGCGTGGGCTTTGGCGGTGGCGGCGAGGGCGGCGCGGCGCTTGTCGAACTGCGGCAGGGCGCTGGCGATCTTGTCCAGCATCCAGGCGCGCGAGAGATTGAGGCCGTCGAGATGGGCAAGGCGCGGATCGGAGCGGTCGGTGACGACGCCGATCTTGAGCCACGCCGTGCCGCCGTCTTTCGGAATTTGCGGCAGGAAGCGCGCCAGCCATTTGCCGTATTCTTTCTGCGGCAGCACACGCGCCATCAGGGCGGCTTCGCTGAGGCACGGGCTGAGGAAATCCTCGCCGCTGGGCTCGTAAGTGAGCGGGCAGGACGTGTCGTTGCTGTAGTAGCCGCGAGCACGTTCGGCAATGAGTGCGGCAAAGGGTTTGTCGCCGGAGGCGTTGGCGTAATCGAGTGCCAGCCCGAGCCCGAACGCGGTGTTGGTGTGTTCGCCGTTGCGGATGGGATAATAGAGCTTCGGCAGCCACGTCTTCAGGCGATCGGCCGCGAGTGCCGCCAGCGGCGCGAAGTTCGCGCTCCAGGCTTTGCCTTGCGGGTCGTTGAACTGCGCCAACTCCTCGGCCAGCGCCAACGCCCACGATAAACCATAAGGGCGCTCGAACGAGGCTTGGCCGGGTGTCGACAGGGCGCGCACTTCGCCGGCGATATTGGCGGCGGTCAGACTTTGGTCGAGCGCGGCACGCACGTCCTTGGCATAAGGCGCATCGGGATAAAGCCGCGCCAGGCGCGCCAACAGCCAATGGCCGTGGACGGACGAATGCCAGTCGAAGCAACCGTAGAAGGCAGGGGTTCGAAGGCGCGGCGGCGCCACCTCGGTGTCGTTGTTGTACACGAGGCCGATCTTGTTGGGATATTCGCTGTGCACGCATTTGAGCGCCAGCGCGGCGAACTGTTCGGTGCCGTGATAATCGGCATGGGCCGGAACGGCGGCCATCAACGCGCCCACCACGGCGCCAGACAAATTCCAAACGCGCAACGCACCCTCCCGCGACACCATCGCTGCGAAAGATGACGCTTTGCCGGGCCGCTGTGAAGGTGCGATGCGGACGCGCAAGAAAAAGCCCTCCGGATTGCTCCGGAGGGCTGGGTCCGCGAAAGAGGAGGGGGAGGCTGCTTTCGCGGGAATTCAGATTTGACTCATGCCGCCATCGGCGACGAGGTCGATGCCGGTCGAGAAACTGGAGTCGCTCGAGGCCAGGAACAAAGCGGCTTTGCCCATCTCTTCGGGCTGGCCGATGCGGCCCAATGGGACTTGCGCGACGAACTGGGCTTTGGCGGCCTCGACCATTTTCTTGTCGGGTGAAATGGTATCGAAAATCGGCGTGTCGATCGGGCCGGGCGACAGCGTGTTGACGCGAATGCCGCGGTCCTTGAATTCGGCAGCCCAGCTTCGCGCCAAAGTGCGTACCGCCGCTTTGGTAGCCGAATAGGCCGCGAAGCCTGGAATGCCCATAAACTGCGCGTTCGAGGCGACGAGCACGATGGTGGCGCCGTCGCTCAGGAGCTTGACGGCCTTCTGCACGGTGAAGAACAGGCCGCGGACATTGACGTTGAAGATCTTGTCGAAATGCTCCGGTGTCGCTTCCGCGGTCGGTTTGAACTCGCCGACGCCGGCATTGGCGACGAGCACGTCGACACGGCCCTTTTCTTTGGTTACCGCGTCATAAAGCTTGTCGAGATCCTCGAGCTTGGCGACGTCGCCCTGCACGGCGGTCACGTTGCGGCCGATTTCCTTTGCCGCACGATCGAGTTCCGCGGCGCGGCGGCCGGTGATGAAGACGTAGGCGCCCTGGGCGACGAATTCCTTGGCGATAGCGAGGCCGATGCCGGTCGATCCGCCGGTGACGACGGCGATCTTGCCGTCCAGTTTGCCTGACATGGTGTGTGCCCTTTGCGATGGTTCCGGTTGCGTGACATGCCATGTGGGGAGTACAAATCGGCTCTACCAGTACCTACCTTTTGGTATGTGCTCATCGGGGGCACATACTTTTTGGTATGTGGGCTGGTTCGTGGAAAGGCGCGTCGATGCGCAAGCGCAAGAAGACCTACACCTGCGGCCTCGAAGCGGCGCTCGCCGTGATCGGCGGCAAATGGAAGTTCCTCATCCTGTGGACGCTGTCGAACCAGGGTTCCAAGCGTTTCGGCGAACTCAGGCGCGCCGTCGTCGGCATCAGCGAGAAAATGCTGATCCAAGAGCTGAAGGAACTGGAACTCGACGGCATCGTCAGCCGCCGGGATTTCAAGGAAGTGCCGCCGCGGGTCGAGTACGCCATTACCTCGTTCGGCGCCGAACTCGCCGTCGCCACGCGCCCGTTATGCGAATGGGGCACGCGCCACATCAAGCGCATCGGCGGCCTGCCGACCCAGATCGCAGCAGAATAAAAAAGGCCCGGATCATCCCGGGCTTTTTTGTTGGTCCGGACCGATCGGGCCGTATTTGCCAAAACGTATATTTGTATCAGCACTGACCCGGTGTAGCAGGCCCGCGCGCGGCAGATAATGACCTCGCGGATGTGTCACAGAATTTTGTCGCGCTTACACTCTAAGAAGCCTTGTTGCAGATGCGCGTGGTGCCGGCCGTTCGCTCGCGAAAAACGAAAGTCAGATAGTGAAGAAGAGCCCGTCAATACTGGCTTTTTCTTATCTGTAGCAAAACGTATAAATTGTATCATGAAATGTGCTCATTTTACCACGAGGCCGTGCAAACGCAGCCGTTGCCTTTACGTGATCCGTTTTTCATTTTGAATTCTCAGACAAGCAGACTGTGATGGTAGCGTTCACGTAGGGGTTGGGCATGACCAGTCTGCAAATGTAACCGTGATGGAAATTGCTTTCGGCTGAGGCCTCATCGGCCCTCGGTCTTACTCTCTAGAGCGCAAGTTGCAGTGTGGCGCGGGGTATTCGCCCCGTGCGCGGTGTCGTGCGCGCTTCGAGACGAGCGGTGCCGCGAGCAAGTCCCGTAACGGTCAACAATGAAGACGAGGTCGCAAAAAACGCCCAGCCCTGGCGATGAACCCAACCAGGGAGAGACTTAATGAAATATCGCAAACTACTCGATGTCCGTACGCTCTTGATGGCGGGGACGTGCGCATCGTCCTTTCTAGCCGTTCCAGCGCTGGCGCAGGACAACACCCAGTCGATGGAAACGGTGGTCGTCACCGGCATCCGCGGTTCGTTGCAGCGCAGCTTGGACCTCAAGCGTGAATCGGCGGGCTTGGTCGATGCTATTTCGATGGAAGATATCGGCAAGTTCCCGGATGCGAACTTGGCTTCGGCTTTGATGCGCATTCCTGGCGTGACCATCACACGCGCATCGATGATGAACGTGACGACCACCGGTGAAGCGACCCAGATCACCGTCCGCGGCATGGGCCCGTCGTTCAACGAAACCTTGTTCAACGGTCGCCGCATTCCGTCGGCCACCGGCGGCCGCTCCTTCGACTTCAGCGGTCTGTCGGCGGACATGGTTCAGGCGTTGGAAGTCTACAAGACCCCGCATGCCGATCTGAACGCGGGCGCCATCGGCGCGACCGTCAACGTCAAGTATCCGAATCCGTTCGACAAGCCCGGCCTGACGCTCACGGCAGCGGTCTCCGACAAGTATCGTCCCGATGACGGACGGATGGAGCCGAACGGCAACTTCCTGTTCAGCGACACCTTCTTCGGTGGCAAGGTCGGCTTTCTGATCGCCGGTGCGTACTCGAAGTTGGCCACCACGCAGGTCCAGGTCTCGAACTGGGGCTGGATCGGCCACACGACCCTCAAACCGTGCCAGCTCTCCGGTTATACCGGACCCGATTGCTCGACGATTTCCAGCGACACGACGGCGGCAAACTACAACATCAACGCGGTTCCAGTTAACAAGACCAACTGGTTCACCCAGGATCTGAGCTACGACCACAACCAGATCCAGGAAGAACGCCAGAACGCCCGCGTTTCGCTGCAGTACCAGCCGAACGAAAAACTCCTGATCACGCTCGACGCCAACTATGCGCGCGATACGGTCGACGAGAACCAACTGGCCTTCGCCATCTGGAACAACAGCGACGAAATGCGCAACGTCAAGCAGTCGGCCAACGGCACGATCACCGACTTCACGCGCTTCGCGCCGACCGACTTCGACGACAACGTGAACATGGCCGTCCAGCAGACCTACGACGTCGGCCTCAACGTCAAATACAATGTCAGCAACAAGTTCACGGTGACGTTCGACTTTGATCAGGCGCAATCGTCCTTGAACCCCGGCAATCACTGGAGCGGGTATAGCGCCGACATCGGCTACGGCTGCTCCAAGTCGTACGCCGAATGCGTGGCGGGCGCCGGCACCAACAACAGCACGACTTTCGAAGTGATCCAGCCGGGCGGAAAGGCGCTGCCCTACTACAAAGGCATCGGCCCGAACGGCAATGCGGCGGAATTCGCCGACACCGACATCATGGGCTCGCATGTGACCACGACATCGGCCACGCGCAACCGCAACTTCGTCAACCAGGTCAAGCTCGAAGGCGATTGGACGGACGACAATCTGACCATCAAGTTCGGCGGCAACTACGTCTCCGACCATTACCACATGGACTATTGGGGCCCGTGGGAAAGCAGCCGCTGGCAGATGTGGTCGGGCTATGGTCCGGATTCGGGCAACGCCACGGGCGTGCATTTGCCGTCAAATCTCTTCCATGGCACGACCTCGCTCGCGGCTATGCCGGGGTGGGATTCGTCTAACGCGCTCCCGTATCTGATCAATTTCTCGGCGGCCGACGAGTGGGCCTATCTCAATAGCTTGTCGCCGAGCACACCCGGCTTCAATTCGGGATGCTGCAATTTCGCCAAGTATCCCTATGGCGGCATGTCGCCGGCAGCGATCACCTCGTTCGCCGCGGGCAACCACCAGGTGATCTACGAAGATTCCGCCGCCCTGTTCGCGAACGTGTCGACCGAAACCAAGTTCGCCGGCATGCCGCTCAAGATCAATGCGGGTGTCCGGTACGAATACACCAATGTCGATACGCGCGGCATCGACCAGCCGCTGACCGGACTGACGATCCAGTCGGGCGACGAGACGGCCTATCAGTACACCATGGGCGACTCCACCAACACGTCGGAGAAGAGCTCGTATCAGTATCTGCTGCCGAACCTCGATTTGATCTTGAATGTTACCGACGATCTGCAAGTTCGCTTTGACGCGTCGCGTACGATGACCCGTCCGAACCTGAGCGATCTGAAGCCCAACAAGAGTGGTTGGGGCGGCCGCAAGGGATCGCTGGGTGTCTCCGGCGGCAATCCGAGCGAACAGCCGTTCCTGTCCGACAACCTCGATGTCGGGGCGGAATGGTATTACGCGCCGAACTCCTATGTGTCCGGCAACGTGTTCCTCAAGAGCATCAGCAACTTCGTCGTGACCGGCACGTCGACTGTGATTCTGGATGGCAAGGATTCGCGCGCGCCTTACAGCGTGATCGATCCCTGGACGGGATCGGCAGCCGTGTTCACCCTGACGCAACCGGTGAACGGTCCGACCGCCAACGTCTACGGCCTGGAACTGGCGTGGCAGCACATGTTCGGCGACTCGGGCTTCGGCTATCAGTTGAACGGCACGATCGTGCAGTCCAACAAGCCGTACGATCCGACCAACCTGAACACCAACGCGTTTGCCATCACCGGTCTGGCCGACTCGGCGAACTTCGTCGCCTTCTACGACAAGGACGGCTTCGAAATCCGCTTCGCCGCCAACTGGCGCGACAGCTACCTCAACAACTTCGGTCAGGGCCAGAGCTCGGGCACGCAGTTCGGTTCGGAGCCTGTGTTCGTCAACGGCGGGTGGACGCTTGATGCCAGCACGAGCTACGACATCACCGAAAACATCAATGCCTACTTCGAGGCGAGCAACCTGATGAACACGGCCTACAGCACGCGTGGCCGCTATTCCGATCAGGTCCTCGACGTGGTCAGCCTCGGCCGCAGCTTCACGCTCGGCGTTCACTACAAGCTTTAGTTCACTGCCTTCATACCACCCTTTCCTGACCTTGGGCCGCCGCGAACGCCGGCGGCCCTTTTTTGCCGAAATAGAACGTGGCAGTCCCGAAACGAAAAAGGCCCGGATTGCTCCGGGCCTTTTGCAATTCTAGATGGCCGGGTCCTGGCTTCGCCTTCGGCTACGCCGAGGCAAGCGAACCCAGCCATGACGATCGAGGATTACTCCTCGACCGCTTCTTCGGTTTCTTCGCCTTCTTCGGCCGCCGCGACGACTTCAAGGAAGTGCCGCCGCGGGTCGAATACAGTATCTCGCTGTTCAGTGCCGCTTTCAGCCACTCACGCTGAGTGAGCGACGTCTTGTCGCTGTGCCAATTTTGTGGCAAATTATGGTGGGTGCGTACAAATCCCTGTGTTGTAGAGCCGATTGCATATCGGGCTGCCGATCAGCAGTTGCCGAGGCAGACTATTTATGCCTGGGGGTCGTAATGACAACGCAACAGAGGCTGGCGCAAATCATCGTACCGCTGGTACTGGCATTGTACGCGCTGCCGGTTTGGATTGTTTCTGTCGATAGCTGGGCCGGTGACTTCGGCCGGGTGGATTCGACGATGACGGTCTGGTTCCTCAGTTTGATCGCGCATCCGGATTCTTCGCTCAATCTTCTGCACCGGGTGTTTCTGCCGATCTCGTCATTCGTGACGGTAGCCGTGTTGTGGAACAGCGGAAACAGGTATTGGACGATCGGCGTCGTGGTGGGCGTGCTCCTGACGATCTTCTTGACCGTGTACCTGTCGGTATATTTCGGCATGGACAACACGCAGCTTAATGTCATCCAGACGACCGATGTCGCGGATGTTCAAGATCGCAAGACGTTCTTCACACTCGCATCATCCTTCCTTGATCGAATGCAGGAAGTGCTGGCGACCTACCTTCTGACGCTGTTGGGGATCGAGGTCAAAAAATAGAGGCGGAGGTTGACAATGTATCGTCGCACTGTCCTGACTTTGGCGTTGGCTTTTTCGCCGTGGTGGCATTCCGGTGCCGGGGATGTTCAATTCCGCGTTTTCTGGATTGCTGCGCCACCGACGGCCGTAGCTGTGAATGTCGACACCGACGTCGTCAATCTTTCGATGAATAGCGCGAAGCAGCGCTTTGACGGGGCCGTGAGCCCGGGCGCGCAGTTGCTGAGAGATGCCGATCTCGATGTCACCTATAACGGGCAGGAGCCGTTCTCCATTCCGCTGCGCCTCAGTGCCAAAACGACCGAAGTCGCACTCTGGGTCAATCTGCCGTCCAATCCCTCCTGCAACCTGAGCCGGCTTGACGAGTTGCGGCGGCAGACCAAATCGGATTTACGGTCCATGATCGCAGCCTATATCGAGGCGCGGGCGATCTACAATCTGCAGGGCTCCAACCGTTGCGGCAGTGTCTTGCGGCCGCGCGCGGCGAAGCTGTGGTTCGATTCCTCCTATGCACTCGTACGCAAGCAGCCGTATTTCCGGCTCGACGAAGCCGCCAAGGACGCCTGTGCAGAGTTCGACGAAGCTTACGTCGTGCCCTACGCCCGCGAGGATCAGGCATTGGCCGTCAAGGTGCTGAACGATGTGAAGCTGAAGCAGATCAAGGCGGGCGATTTCGGTTCGGCGGCTGCGACCAATACCGCCATTCAAGCAAAGCTCAGCTCGGACGCGGACTTGGCGCGCGCCGCGCAGGAAAAGCAGGGCATTTCGGAAACGTTGCTGAACAAGGATGGCGCATATCTGGCGGCCATGAAGGGATCGCAACAGGAGTGAGGCCTCGCGCGCCCAAACAAAAAGGCCCGGATCGCTCCGGGCCTTTCTGTATGCATCGAAGATGCAGCGAGGATTACTCCTCGACTGCGGCTTCTTCGGTCTCTTCGCCTTCTTCGGCCGGACCGGCGCCTTCTTCGAAGACGTCTTCGGCCGCCGCCACGACTTCCTCGTCGGGAGTCTTTTCGGCGAGTACGTCTTCACCGCGCGCCTGGCGCTCGGCTTCGTCCTCGTTGCGGGCGACGTTGATGGTGACCGGCACCTTCACTTCCGGGTGCAGGATCACGTTCACCGGAACCAGACCGATGGTCTTGATCGGCTTGTCGAGCGACACCTGGCCGCGAGCGACGGTGAAGCCGCCCTTGGTGATGACGTCGGCGATGTCGCGCGGGGAGACCGAGCCGTAGAGCTGGCCACGGTCGCCGGCCTGACGCAGCAGCGCGAAGATCTGACCCTTCAGCTTGACGGCAACCGCCTCGGCGTCCTTCTTGCGTTCGAGGTTGTTGGCTTCGAGCTGGGCCTTCTGGGTCGCGAAATATTCGCGGTTCGTCTTGGTGGCGCGCAGGGCCTTCTTGTGCGGCAGAAGGAAGTTACGGGCGAAGCCGTCCTTCACCTTCACTTCGTCGCCCATCTGGCCGAGCTTTTCGACGCGTTCGAGCAGGATAACTTGCATGGGTTTCCTCCTACTCGATCACGTAGGGCAGCAACGCCATGAAGCGGGCGCGCTTGATGGCCTTGGCCAACAGACGCTGCTTCGAGGCGGAAACCGCCGTGATGCGGCTCGGAACGATCTTGCCGCGCTCGGAAATGAAGCGCTGCAGCAGCTTCACGTCCTTGTAGTCGATCTTGGGGGCGTTGGCGCCCGAGAACGGGCAGGTCTTCTTGCGACGGAAGAACGGACGGCGCTGGCCGCCGGCTCCGCCATGACCACCACCCTCGCGGTCGCCGCGATCGCGGCGTTCGCCGCCGCCGGAATGTCCGCCAAAGCTCATTGTGCGGTCTCCTCTTTCACGGTTTCGCCTTCCGGCTTCGCATCGCTGCGATCGTCACGGCGCGACTTGCTCGACACCTCGAACGCTTCGACCTTCACGGTAATGAAGCGCAGCACGTCTTCGTTGATCTTGAGCTGACGCTCGAGTTCGATGACGGCCTTGGCCGGGGCGTTGATGTTGAGGAGCACGTAATGCCCCTTGCGGTTCTTCTTGATGCGGTATGCGAGGCCGCGGAGGCCCCAGTATTCCTGCTTCTCGACCTTGCCGCCTTCGCCTTCGACGATGGTTTTGAGGTGTTGGGCAAGGGCGTCAACCGCCTGCGCGCTGATATCCTGGCGCGCGATCAGGAGATGCTCGTAAAGAGCCATGTCCCGTTCCCTTGTTCGGACTGCGGTGCGTTCGGGCCGGGTAAGCCGTCGCGCATTGGCTCGCAAGAACACCGGACCATCCGGCTTACCTGGGTGGCTGGGAAATATTTCCCAATCCAAACAGGATCTTGCGACCGCAATCGCTGAGGGCGGGCGTATACAGGAAAGGGGTAGGAGGGGCAAGGGACGCGCCCTCAGGGTGATTGCAGGAGCCAAGCCTCGCCCGTCAGTCCGGCAAGGGCCAGCACGAATAGCGCTCCGGTTGCATATGCAGCCGTTTTCTTAAGTCCCGCGACCCGCAATCGCCACGGCAGGAGAACGGAAAACAGGGCGGCAGCAATCGGGACGCCCACGAACAGCAACGCCACCCACCAGACCAGCGGC
Organism: Alphaproteobacteria bacterium; assembly: GCA_023259375.1. Classification (GTDB taxonomy): domain Bacteria; phylum Pseudomonadota; class Alphaproteobacteria; order Micropepsales; family Micropepsaceae; genus Rhizomicrobium. Next base: position 29,089 of record JAHFQC010000038.1, on the reverse strand, counting down.
TGGTCGCCGTAACGCATTCCGACCCAGATCATGCCCGCATTGGGAAGCAAAACGAGACACCAGATCGCGCACGCCAATGTTGCCAACCAGCGCATGGAAATCCCCCCGATGACTTGCCCGAGTATAGGTCTGAAAGTGCTCGGCGGGGAGTGGATCGCTCCGCTCGGGTTCGGTGTGGCGCGCATCATTGCGAAGAGCACGACATACCCGGAAATGCCCGACCCTCTTCAGAGCAGGGGCATAGAGCGTGTGACTCGCGCCGGTACAGGCGCTAGACTTCGCGCAATGACCGCTGCCCTAAAAATGAAAGCCCCAGAAAAGGTGCGGGGGCTGTCGCGAAGGCAGCCCCCTTTGTCCAGGCCATGGCACGAAGCCGTCTGGCCGACCGGCCCGGCGGGCGGGCCCGTCTTTGCACCTCATCGTGCTCTACCCGAGCGAGGCAGGAATTAGTATGCACCTAACACAAAAGAAGTCAAGAAAAGTCGTTGGTGCAAGTGCGCTTTGTGAGTCGTAGAAGACCACTCCAAAGCGAGACGTTGAACCCTTTTCACCAGTAACGGTTGCCCATGAATTCCCACGTCGATCTCTTCAGTGCCCGCGTGCCGCGCTATACCTCGTATCCGACGGCGCCGCATTTTCATGCCGGTATCGGCCAAAACGAATTGAAGCAATGGCTTGCCGGATTGCCCGCAGGGATGCCGCTGTCGCTCTACGTGCACATCCCGTTTTGCGACACGCTGTGCTGGTTTTGCGGCTGCCATACGACGGTGGTGAATCGCTATTCGCCGGTCACGTCTTATCTCAACGATCTCTTCACCGAGATTGCGAATATCGGCCCGCTTTTGCAGGGCCATCCGGTGACGCACCTGCATTGGGGCGGCGGGTCGCCGACCATGCTGGCGCCCGATGATGTCCGCAATCTCAAGGGAGCGCTAACACGCGCTTTCGATTTCGCGCCCGATGCCGAGTTCGCGGTCGAGATCGATCCGCGCGGGTTGAAGGACGAGTTGATTGCGACCCTCGGTGAATGTGGCCTGACGCGCGCCTCGATCGGCGTGCAGGATTTTGCGCCGCAGGTGCAGAAGGCGATCAATCGTATTCAGCCGTTTGACGAGACCAAGCGCGTGGTCGACGGCTTGCGGGCGGCGGGCGTGCGCTCGCTCAACGTCGATCTGATTTACGGCCTGCCGTATCAGACGCGCGAGAACGTGGCGCGCACCATCGAACTGTCGCTCGCCTTGAAGCCGCAGCGCTTCGCGGTGTTCGGTTACGCCCATGTGCCGCATTTCAAGAAGCATATGCAGCTGATCAAGACCGAGACGCTGCCCGATGCGGCCGAGCGCTTCGCCCAGTTCGAACTGGCGCACAGTTTGATTTCGGCGGCGGGCTATACCGCCATCGGGCTCGATCATTTCGCGCTGCCCGGCGACAGCCTGGCGATTGCGGCGAAGGCGGGCACGCTGGCGCGCAATTTCCAGGGCTATACCTCCGACGATGCGCCGGCGTTGATCGGTATCGGGGCGTCGTCGATCAGCGCGCTGCCGCAAGGCTATGTCCAGAACAAGCCGGAAGTGCCGGAGTGGCGCAAAGCCATCGAAGCGGGCGAGCTGCCGGTGGCGCGCGGCATTGCGCTATCGGACGAAGATAAGCTGCGCCGCGCCATCATCGAGAAGCTGATGTGCTTCCTCGCCGTCGACCTGGCGGCGTTCGGCAAGGCGCCGGAGGATTTCCCGCGCGAGATGGCGGCGTTGAAGCCGCTGATGGACGAGGGCTTCGTGGTGCGCGAGGGCAGCGTGCTGCGGGTGCCGGCGACGGCGCGGGCCGCTGTGCGGCTGGTGGCGTCGGTGTTCGACACCTATCTCGGCCAGTCGCAAGCGGTGCACGCGGTGGCGGTGTAGCGCTTCCCGTCATGGCCGGGCTTGACCCGGCCATCCAGTGCCAGAGTTGTTACGAGCGCCGTTCCAGATTTCGTCACTGCCTGGATGACCGGGTCGAACGCCCGGCCATGACGAAAGAGGGGGAGCGGGTTTACTTCTTCCGCGCCAACACGCCGAACGGGGGGGATTTGGCGATCCATTTGCCGCCGGTGGTGAGGTCGAAGATTTCCGCGGTTTCGAAACCGGCGGCGCTGAGTTCGGCGGCGATTTCGTCGGGCGCAAAATACTGCATCCAGTTGTAGATTTCGCGGGTACGCTTGGGTTCGACGATCAGATAGCGGTCAAGCGCGAGGTACTGGTCGTCGTAGCGGTGGGTGATCTTGAAGCCGAAATAATCGCCCTCGGCCCAGAAGCCGTTCATCAGGCGGCGCTCGCAGACGAAGCCTTCCTCGATCTGCCCGAACTGCGGCCGCGAAAATACGTCGAACAGAAAATGCCCGCCCGACTTCAGCATGCCATGGATGCGCTTCAGCAAGGCGGCGCGCTGCGCTGGCGACAGCACGCAGTAGTCGCCGTAGATCAAGGTGACCACATTCTGCCCCTCGGGCAGGATGTCCTTCAGATAATCGCCATGCTGGTACTCGATCGCGAGCTTCTTGGCGCTGGCCTGGCGGCGGGCATGGGCAAGCGAGCGCTGCGAGAAGTCGAAGCCGGTAATGCGGGCGCCGTGCATCGCCATGCGCTCGGCATAAAGGCCGGGGCCGCAGCCGAGATCGGTGACCTTCTTGCCGGCGAGGCCGACATGGGTCTCGAGCCACTTGACCAGGGCGTCGATCGCCTCGGGACGCCGGGAGGCGAGGTCGCACGACGGATCGAGATGGAACTCCAGCATGCGGGCCGAGACGTATTCGTCGGTCCACAGATCGGCCGTGGTATAAGCGGAAAATGGGGCAGGGCGCTCGAGGAAGGTCTTCAGAATCTCGTACATGGCCACCCTATACCATAGGGGGCGGGTCAGTGTCCCATCGGCGGCTTACTGTTGCCGTTCTCGGCGTGCCGCGGCGGCTTGGGGGCGATCCAGACCACGAGCGCGGTTACCAGCAGCACCACGCCGACCGAGAGAAAGGCGTTGTTGGTGCCGAGCTGGGCGGCCTGCTGCAGCACCGCCATGTCGAACAGGCTGCGCGCCTTGGCTTCGGTGAAGCCGCCGAGCTGCTGTAGCGCTAACAACATGTCCTGGCCGTGCTGGACGGTGCCCGCCAGAACCGCCTTGTTCCACTTGATGGCGTCTTCCCACAGTGCCACCACGCTGGCCGTGGCGATGGCGCCCGACAGCGTCCGGATGAAGTTGAACTGGCCGGCGCCCGAGGCGGTGTCTTTCGCCGGCAGCGACGACACGCTCATGTCCATCAAGGGGATCAGGATCAGCGGGAACGACAGGCCTTGCAGCACTTGCGGCCACAGCGTCTGCCAGAAGGTGACGTCGAGGCTGTAGGTGATGCGGACCAATGACGAGGCCGCGCACAATAGCAGGCCGATCATCACCAACAGGCGATGGTCCCATTTGGTCATCAACTTGGTGACGACCGGCGCCAGGATCACCGACCAGATGCCGGCAAAGGCGGTGTTGTAGCCGGCCAGCGTCGCGGTGTAGCCCATGATGTTCTGCATCCACAGCGGCACCAGCACCACCGCGCCGAACATGGCGCCGTAGGCGAGGAAGATCACCAGCATCGACACCGAGAAGGCGCGGTTCGCGAAGATGCGCAAGTCCACGATCGGCTGTGGATCGGTCATTTCCCAGATCACGAAACTGATGAAGCCGAGGATGGTGACGATCAACAGGGCGACGATGAAGTCGTTATTGAACCAGTCCATGTTCTGGCCGTTGCCGAGCATCACCTGCAGCGCACCGACCCAGAGGATCAAAAGGCCGAGGCCGACGAAGTCGACCCGCGTTTTCTTGGTCGGCATTTCGTGCTTGCGCAGCACGTACCACGCCAGTGCGGCCAGCGGCAGCGCCAGCGGCAGCTTGAAATGGAACGCCCACGGCCAGCTCCACTGGTCGGCAATGATGCCGCCGAGCGCCGGGCCGGCAATCGGGGCGAGAATGGTCGTCATCGACCACACCGCCAGCGCCGACATTTCGTATTTCTTCGGCACCACGGTGAGAAGCAGGGTCTGCGACAGCGGGATCAGCGGGCCGCCGCAGATGCCGAGCATGATGCGGAACACGATCAGCATCGGCAGGGTCGTTGCGAGACCGCAAAGCACCGATACGAAGCCGAACCCGATGATGCCGAGCACGAACACCTTGACCGGTCCGAAGCGCTCGGCCAGCCAGCCGGTCAGCGGTACCATGATCGCTTCGGCGACCGCGTAGGAGGTGATCACCCAGGTGCCGTCGGCGCTCGACACCGCAAGGCCGCCGGCGATCTGCGGCACCAGCACGTTGACGATGGTGAGGTCGAGGATGGCGAGGAAGTTCGCCATCGCCAGCACCAGCACCACCAGGGCCAGCGCTACGCCATGGACGTGACTCGGGTCCGCAATGTCGTCGGCCCTGGTCATGGATTACTCGGAAACGTCGATGGTGGCTTTCATCGACAGACCGACGCGCAAGGGATGCGCCTTGAGGTCGGCCGGATCGAGCGCGATGCGCACCGGAATGCGCTGCACCACCTTGATCCAGTTGCCGGTGGCGTTCTGGGCCGGGATGATGGCGAACGCCGCGCCAGTGCCGCCGCCGAGGCCGGAGACGGTGCCGTGGAACTTCACCGACGAGCCGTAAAGATCGGCGGTCAGTTCGACCTTTTGGCCGGTGTGCACCTTGGCGAGCTGGTCTTCCTTGAAATTGGCGTCGACATAGACGTCCTGAACCGGAACCACCATCATGACCGGGCGTCCGGCGCCGACCATCTGGCCGACCTGGACGTTGCGCTGGGCGACGATGCCGGTGACCGGCGCGGTGATGATGGTGCGCGACAGGTTCAGCTTGGCAGTGTCGAGCTGGGCTTTGGCGGCCTGAACTTCCGGATGGTTCTCGACCGTGGTGTTGGCCGTCAGCGCCTGAGCGGCGTCGAGGGCGGCGCACGAGGCTTGGTAAGCGGCCTTGTAGCTGGTGAACTCTTCGGTCGACATGGCGCCGGTGTTCTGGATCTTGGCGCGGCGCTGATAATCGAGCTTCGTGCGGGTGCAGTCCGCTTTGCGCGCTTCGGCCTGGGCGAAATAGGTGCGGATCTTGCGCAGCGTAGCCCCGTAACCGGCTTCAGCCTGATTGACCAGAAGCTGCGCATCGGCGGGATCGATCACCACCAGCACATCGCCCTTGTTGACCTGCTCGGAGTCGTGGACGCGCACGTCCATCACCTTGCCGTTGGTCAACGGCGTCACTTGCGCCGAGGAGACATTGACATAGGCGTTGTCGGTCGAGACGTAGTGCGATCCGACGAAGAACCAGTAGCCCACGGCGATCACCGCCACGCCGGCAACGCCGACGCCGAGATACGTGAACAGCTTCTTGCGCGTGTCGCTGAGGCCTGTGTCGGTCATGCGATTTCTCACTTCTTTTCGGTGTAACCGCCGCCAAGGGCGCGTACGAGGGCGATATCGCGGGCGAAGGCCTGGGCTTCGAGATCGGCCACTGCCATGCGCACCGCCAACAGCTTGTCTTCGACCGTCAGCACGTCGATGTAGCGTGCCATGCCGGCGTCGTAGCGGACCTTGATCACGCGATAGGCGTTTTCGCTTTCGCTGAGCGCCTTGCGGGCGTGGAGGAGTTCGCCGTCCTGCGCCTTGCGGTCGGTATAGGCGTCGGCGACGTCTTTCAGCGCGTTGGCCAGCGTCTTGTCGTAGAGCGCCACGGCGGCGTCGTATTTGGCGCGGGAGGCGCGATAGATCGCTTTGTTGCGGCCGTAGTCGAAGATCGGCAGGCGCAGCGCCGGGCCGATGCCGGCCATCTCCGACGACGCGTCGAGCAGATGCTTGGCGTCCAGCGTGCCGAGGCCGTACAGGCCGGTGAGATCGATGTTGGGATAGAAATTGGCATTCGCCGCATCGATGCCGTAGCCGGCTGCTTCGACCGACTTGCGCGCGGCGATGATGTCGGGGCGGCGGCCGATCAGATCGGCGGCGAGGGTGGCAGGCAGGCCATCGGAGCGCAGCGGGTGGGTGCCCGCCGGTTCGATGGCGAGGCCGTAATCGGGGCCCTTGCCGGCCAGCGCGGCGATGGCATGGCGAACCTTGAAGGTCGCGGCCTTCACTGCTTCGAGCTGGACTTGGGCCGATTCCACATTCGCCCGCGCCTGGCTCACCGAGGCTTCGTTTTCGAGGCCGGTCTTGAACCGCTTCTCGACCAGCGCCGCGCTTTCCGAGCGCAGCTTGACCGCGTTCTCGCTGGTGGCTTCGTCGGCGAAAAGCTGGGTCAGGATGGCGTAATAAGTCGCCATGCCGGCGGCGATCTGCAGCCGCGCCGAGGCCAAGTCCGCCTGGGCCGCTTCGGCCGTCGACATCGCGGCGGCGAAATTGGCGTGGTTCTTCCCGAACAGATCGAGCTGGTACTGCATGCCGAGCGACAGCGCGGCGAGGTGATGGAAACCCTTCGGCAGGTTGGCCTTGAACATCTGGCCGAGCTGCGTGTTGGGAATGCCGATGTTCTGGGTGATCTCGGTTTCCATAAAGGTGGCGTCGCCGACGATGGTCGGCCACAGCAGCGATTCATTGATGTCGGCCATCGCCTCGGCGGCGCGCACGCGGGCGCCGGCCATTTTGAGGTCGGGCGAATCCTTCAGCGCATCGTCGATCAGGCGGTCGAGCTGGGGATCGTTGTACGCCTTCCACCAGGTCTCTTCGGGCCAAGCGGCGGCGGGCGCGGTCAGGCTTTTGGCCGAATCGAGCGAACCGGGCGCGGCCATCTCAGGCTTGGGGCCGAGGTCGGGCGCGCAACCGGCGAGCGAAAAGACTAGCCCCGCAAGGACTGCACTGCTGCACAGGGCTTTTCGGCGCAAATTGACCATTGGCGACCCGCCATCTGTACGATACAGTACGGTACAAACACGATGTTGACGGTTCTGTCAAGAAGCGGAACGGAGCGAAGGATGGAGTTGGCGGAATCCAGAAAGGTCACGCCCGACGAGCGGCGCAGCCATATCCTGGAGATCGCCTATGCGGCGTTCATCCGCGACGGCTATGCCGGCACCTCGATGTCGCGCATCGCGGCGCTGCTCGGCGGCTCCAAGACGACGCTCTACAACTACTTCAGCTCCAAGAAGGAGCTGTTCGTCGCGGTCACCGATCACGAATGCGCCAAGCTGTTCGATCACATCTTTGTCGCCACCGAGATCGCCGGCGATTTCCGCGACCGCGTCCATGAACTCGCCCGCCGCCTGATGGGCGCCATGCTGTCCGACGAGATGATTGCGGCCTACCGCCTGATCGTTGCCGAATCCGGACGCTTCCCCGAGATCGGCCAGGCCATGCACGACATTGCTCTCAGGCGCGGAACCCAGCATTTAGCGGCGTTTTTCAAGCGTGCGATCGAGAACGGCGAGATGCGTCCGGTCAATCCCAAGCTGGCGGCCGAGCAGTTCCTCGATCTCACCTCCGGCGTGCTGCACAAGCTGCGCCTGTGGAACGTGGTGGCGGAGGTCGAGCCCGAACGCCTGGCGATGGAAGTCGAACGCATCGCCTCCACCTTCCTCGCCGCTTTCGGCAACGACGCGTTCAGCCGCGAGGCGCGGGAATATTCCGGGTACTGAACATCCTGTCATCCCCGGCTGAGCGCAGCGAAGCGGAGTGCTGAGCCGGGACCCACTCAGACACAATCCAGATTTTGAAGTGGTTCCCTGATCGCGCCCACGTGCCAAGCTTCGCGACCGTTGCGGGCGCGTCCGGGATGACACTTTGAGGGATGGGGGCGTTTTTCAGGAAAGAGATTGCAAGGGCGGCACGGCCAGTTTTTTTGGGGGAAACGTGCCTACGCGGGAACCGCGCCGCCGCCCTTGCAGTCGTTCGCAAAGAGCCCTGCGCGAGCTCTTGTTGACTGTACTGTACGGTACAGTAGTCTATGCGTCGCTGAAGTCAAGCGAAAACTCTTACGTTTGGACAGGTGCGGAGGCTAAGAAGCGGACATGGTATTCGAAGGCCGCAAACCAAGTCCCGATGAGCGCCGCGCCGCGATTCTAGACATCGCGCGCGAAGCCTTTTTGCAGGATGGCTATTCGGGCACCTCGATGAGTCGCATCGCCGCCCTGGTCGGCGGTTCGAAGGCCACGCTCTACAGTTATTTCCCATCCAAGAAAGACCTGTTCGTCGCCGTTATCGATCGCGAAACGAGCGGTCTTTTCGATCGTATCTTCAATCTCCAGCTGACCGCGGAAGACCCGCAAGAAGCCATCACCGAGCTGGTTCGCCGCTGCCTGGGCGGGCTGCTCAGTGATACCATTGTATCCGGTTACCGCCTCATCATCGCCGAGGCCGGCCGTTTTCCCGAGATCGGCAAAACGACCTATGAACTGGCGGTGCGTCGCGGCCTGGAGCGAATCGGGCGTTATTTCGCGCGGCTGGTGAGCGAAGGCACCCTGCGCCCCTGCAATCCGCTCGAGGCCGCCGACACATTCCTCGATCTGGCTGCCGGCAATCTGCACACGCAAAGGCTATGGAATTCCGTCGAGAAGCCCGACGCGGCCGCTTTGGAGGCCGAAACGCGCAGGATTACCGCGGTCTTCCTCGCGGCCTACGGCAACGAGACCTTGAGTCGCTCGGCGCGGGAACTCGACCGGCCTTGACTGTGACTTTGGCGCGCGGACCGGCGCGGCAACGGACCTGTGCTTGACTTAGGGAACGCCGCTTGATTTGTCTCGCCCGGCTTCGAGGACCGCGGCATGATCGCCGCGGTTTCTCGGTTTAGGGGCTTGTCGTCATGACGCGCGCATTCATCTTTCCGGGCCAGGGCAGTCAGGCCGTCGGCATGGGCAAAGTGCTCGCCGATGCCTTTGCGTCCGCTCGGGATGTTTTCCAGGAAGTCGACGAAGCCCTGTCGCAGAACCTTTCCCGCCTGATGTGGGAAGGCCCGGAAGCCGATCTGGTCCTGACCGAGAATGCTCAGCCCGCCATCATGGCCGCGTCTATCGCCGTGCTGCGCGTGATGCAGCGTGAAGCCGGTCTCGAAATTCATACCCACGGCAAGCTGGTCGCCGGTCACTCGCTTGGCGAGTACACCGCGCTGTGCGCCGCCGGTGCCTTCAGCCTCGCAGATACCGCGCGGCTTTTGAAGATTCGCGGGCAGGCGATGCAAGCCGCCGTTCCGGTCGGCGAAGGCGCGATGTTTGCCCTGATCGGTGCCGACGTGGCGCTGGCCGAGGAAGTTGCCAAAGAAGCCGTCGCCGATGCGGTGGAAGCCCATCCGGTTTGCGTCGTCGCCAACGACAATGCGCCGGGCCAAGTCGTGATCTCCGGCCTCAAGGCCACCGTCACCCGCGCCGGCGAACTCGCCAAGGTGAAGGGCGTCAAGCGCGCTCTGCCGCTAGCGGTTTCCGCGCCGTTCCATTGCCCGATGATGCAGCCCGCCGCCGACAAGATGGCGGAAGCGCTTGCTGCCGTGACCATCCTGCCGCCGGCCGTGCCGGTGGTGGCGAACGTCACCGCGCTGCCGACCGCCGAGCCCGAAACCATCCGCCGCCTCCTGGTCGAACAGGTGACCGGCCGCGTGCGCTGGCGCGAGAGCGTCGCCTCGTTCCGCGGTCTCGGTGTCGACACCACGATCGAATTCGGCGGCAACAAAGTCCTGACCGGCATGGTCAAGCGCATCGACAAGGAACTGGCGAACGTCAGCCTCGATATGCCGGCCGACATTGAAGCTTTCGCGAGGACACTTTGATGTTTGATCTCTCCGGCAAAGTCGCGCTGGTTACCGGCGCGTCGGGTGGAATTGGTGGCGGTATCGCTCGTGCGCTGCATGCCCAAGGCGCGACCGTGGTGCTGTCCGGCACGCGGGCTGATGCCCTCGAAGCGCTAAAGGTCGAGCTCGGCGACCGCGCCTTTGTCGCCGTGTGCAATCTCGCCGACACCGCGTCGGTCGAAGCCCTGCCGAAAGCGGCCGAAGCCGCGGCCGGTGCGCCGATCGATATCCTGGTCAACAACGCCGGCGTGACCAAAGACAACCTTTCGATGCGGATGAAAGACGAGGAATGGGAAACGGTTCTAGCCGTCGATCTCACCGCCGCCTTCCGCCTGTCGCGCGCCTGCGTGAAGGGCATGATGAAAAAGCGCTGGGGCCGCATCATCTCGGTGACTTCGGTCATCGGTTCGACCGGCAACCCCGGTCAGTGCAATTATGCCGCGGCCAAAGCGGGTCTGACGGCGATGTCGAAGTCGATCGCTTATGAAGTCGCCAGCCGCGGCGTCACAGCCAATTGCGTTGCCCCCGGTTTCATCGGTACGCCGATGACCGACGTCCTGGCCGACGCTCAGAAACAGGCCATATCCGCGAAAATCCCAGCCGCCCGTATGGGTTCTCCGGCGGAGATTGCCGCGGCCGTGGTTTACCTCGCCAGCGACGAAGCAGGGTACGTGACCGGCCAAACCATCCATGTCAATGGCGGCTTGGCTATGGTTTAATCGTTAATTCAATCACTTAGTGCCTGTAGCGGTCGGTATGTCTTTGTGTTACGAAGCTGCCAACCCCCCACTAGGGATTGTTCAGTGAGGGCCCTTGCCGCGGGCCATGTCCAACGCAAGCGCGGCGTGAAGAACGGAAGAAAGGCTTAGGAAAAGCAATGAGCGATACTGCCGAACGCGTGAAGAAGATCGTCATCGAGCATCTCAACGTGGATGCCGAGAAGGTCACCGACACAGCGTCGTTCATCGAAGACCTCGGCGCCGACAGCTTGGACACGGTCGAACTGGTAATGGCGTTTGAAGAGGAATTCGGCATCGAAATTCCGGACGACGCTGCAGAGTCGATCGTGACCGTCGGCGACGCGGTCAAGTACATCGACAAGGCCAACGCCTGACACTCGATCGGGGGGCGCAACGCGGGGACGACTCGGTAACGTTGCGCCTGATTTCATATGCGTAGAGTCGTAGTGACAGGACTAGGGCTTGTCACGCCGCTTGCCAGCGGCGTGGAAAGTACCTGGGAACGTTTGGTTGCTGGGCAGTCGGGCGCGCGTCGCATCGACAAATTCAACACCGACGATCTTGCCACCAAGATCGCCTGCATGGTCCCCAAGGGCGACGGCACGAACGGTACGTTCAATGCCGACGCCTATCTGGATCTGAAAGAACAGCGCAAGGTCGACGAGTTCATCGTCTTCGGCCTTGCGGCTGCGCAGCAGGCGGTCACCGACTCCGGCTGGGTGCCTGAGACCGAGGATGACCGGGAACGTACCGGCGTCATGATCGGCTCGGGCGTCGGCGGACTTGAAGGAATCGCGGAAGCCGCACTGGTGCTGGCCGAAAAAGGCCCGCGGCGGATTTCGCCCTTCTTCATTCCCGGCCGCCTGATCAATTTGGTGTCGGGCCACGCCTCGATCCGGTTCGGCTTCAAAGGTCCGAACTCGGCGGTGGTGACGGCCTGTGCCACCGGCGCGCACGCCATCGGCGATGCCGCCCGGATGATCGCGCTCGACGATGCCGACGTCATGCTGGCGGGCGGGGCGGAAGCCTCGATCTGCCGCATCGGCATGGCCGGCTTCAATGCCTGTCGCGCATTGTCGACCCAGTACAACGACACGCCCGAAAAGGCGTCGCGACCCTACGACAAGGATCGCGACGGCTTCGTCATGGGCGAAGGCGCCGGCATGGTGATGCTCGAAGAACTCGAACACGCCAAAGCGCGCGGCGCCAAGATTTACGCCGAAGTGAAAGGCTATGGCCTGTCGGGCGATGCCTATCACATCACGGCCCCGGCCGAAGACGGCAGCGGCGGCTTCCGCGCCATGAAAATGGCGTTGAAACGCTCGGGCCTCACCGTCAACGACATCGACTACATCAATGCCCACGGCACATCCACGATGGCCGACGGCATCGAGGCCAAGGCGGTGGAGCGTCTGTTCGGCGCGGCGGCAGCGGGCAAGCCGATGTCGTCGACCAAATCGGCGACCGGCCATCTGCTCGGCGCGGCGGGCGCGGTGGAAGCGATCTTCTGCATCCTCGCCATGCGCGACAGCATCATTCCGCCGACGCTCAACCTCGACAATCCCGACGTCGAAACCAGCCTCAACCTGGTTCCGCACACCGCGATCAAGCGCGAAGTGCGCACCGCAATGTCGAATTCCTTCGGCTTCGGTGGTACCAACGCCTGTCTGATTTTGACCCGTCCGGAATAGCGCGCGCCAACGTGGGTTTTTCCCGCCGCGAACGCGACCAAAACATTTCTGGCCCGGGTGCAGGGTAGGGGGCCATGAAGAAAGTTCTGGTGTTTCTGTTCCTCGTCGCCGTGATCGTCGCCGGCGCGATCGAGTGGGGTTATGCGGCGTTCAAGGCGCCCGGACCGGCCGCCAAATCCGGCAACGAAACCGTCGTGATGATCAAGAGCGGCGTCGGCCTCAAAGGCGTGGCGCAGGCGCTCAGCGATGGCGGCGTCATCCAGCATCCCGAAGTCTTCCAGGTCGCCGTGCGGGCGCTGCACAAGACTGCGGCGCTGAAGGCCGGCGAATACGCCATTCCTAGCAAGGCCTCGATGCAGGACATCATGAACCTGTTGGTCGAAGGCAAGTCGATCGTTCACAAGGTGACGGTGGCCGAGGGCCTGACCAGCCAGATGGCCTACGACCTCGTCAAAGAAGACGATACGCTGAAAGGCCCTGCCGGTGCGGTGCCGGCGGAAGGCAGCCTGTTGCCGGAAACCTATCTGTTCGAGCGCGGCCAGACGCGCCAAGGCCTGATCGCCAAGATGCAGAAGGCGCAGAAGGACTTGATCGACGAGCTGTGGGCCAAGCGCGCGCCCAATCTGCCGATCAAGACCAAGGAAGAAGCGATCGTGCTGGCCTCCATCGTCGAGAAGGAAACCGGCATCGCGTCAGAGCGGCCGCACATCGCCTCGGTGTTCATGAACCGGCTCAAGATCGGCATGAAGCTCGAAAGCGATCCCACCATCATCTACGGCATTACCAAGGGCTATCCGATCGGCCGCCGTTTGCTGGCGAGCGAAGTGCGTGGCGAGACGCCGTACAACACCTACGTGATCACCGGCCTGCCGCCGCATCCGATCTGCAATCCCGGCAAGGATGCGATCGCCGCGGTGCTCAACCCGGCCGATACGAAGGATCTCTATTTCGTCGCCAACGGCACCGGCGGCCACGTCTTCGCCGACAATATCGACGACCAGACGAAGAACGTCATCAAATGGCGGAAGATCCATTTGAAGGGCGAGAAGTAGAGTTCGCACGCGGAGACGCGGAGGCGCGGAGAGGTTGTGCCCTGCACCCCAACTCGTCATGGCCGGGCGTTCGACCCGGCCATCCAGGCGGCGCCAACGCAGACTAGCCTTCAATAGAGTGCCAAACTTCAAAATGGATGGCCGGGTCGGAGCCCGGCCATGACGAATGAGGATTGAGTGGACCTCCGCGTCTCCGCGTGAATCTTGTTCACCCAGCCAAGATGACAGGATTTGGTTGTCGCTGTAAGGTCCGCGCGATTCAGGAGGCGGTGATATGGCGCTTGTGAGCATGACGGGGTTTGCCGAGGGCCATGGCGGGCTCGATGCCGCGCGCTGGCGCTGGGAAGCGCGCAGCGTCAACGGCCGCGGGCTCGAACTGCGCTTGCGGCTGCCGCCGGGTTTCGATGCCATCGAGCCGGCCGCTCGCGCTCTGGCCACCAGCCGGTTCAAGCGCGGCAATCTCCAGGCGACCTTGTCTTATGATGCCGGCGCCGCGGCGCGTGGGCTGCGCGTCGATCCGGTGGCGCTGGCGGCGGCGGTGAAGATCGCCCAGGACGTTGCCGGCGAAACGGGTCTTGCTCCGGCACGCGTCGATGGCCTGTTGGCGCTCAAGGGCGTCATCATTCAGGACGAAGGCCAGCTTCCCGATCCGGAAGCGCAGGCCGCGCGCGATGCCGCGATCCTGCAGACGCTGTCCGAATGCTTCGATTCGCTGGGCAAGGCGCGCAGCATCGAAGGTGCCAAGCTCGGGACCGTGCTGACCGGGCAGATCGACGAGATCGCCCGCCTCACCGAAGCCGCTGCAAATTGCGCGGCGACCCAGCCGGCTGTGATCCGCGATCGCCTGTCGGCGCTGCTCGCCGATCTCATCACGCCGGGCGCGGTTTCGTCCGAACGGCTGGAACAGGAAATCGCGATGCTCGCCACCAAGGCCGACATCCGCGAAGAGATCGACCGCCTCGGCGCGCATGTCTCCGAAGCCCGCCGTCTGATCGCGGCCGGCAACGCCGTCGGCCGCCGCCTCGATTTCCTGGCGCAGGAATTCAATCGCGAAGCCAACACGCTGTGCTCGAAATCGACCGATATCGAACTGACGCGGCTGGGGCTCGACCTCAAGACCGCAATCGACCAGTTCCGGGAACAGCTGCAGAATGTCGAGTAAACGGCTCCGCGCGAGATCATTTTGGAGTCGTGGTACAAGGAAGACTAGATGACCGTCGAAATTCAACGCCGCGGATTGATGCTGGTGCTGTCCTCGCCGTCGGGTGCGGGCAAGTCTACGCTGGCGCGCTGGCTTCTGAAAATCGATCAGGGCCTCACCATGAGCGTGTCGGCGACGACGCGTCCGCCGCGCCCCGGCGAAGTCGACGGCCGCGAATATCACTTCAAGGACGTCGAGGATTTCCTGCGCATGGTGCAGCAGGACGAATTTCTCGAGTACGCGGTGGTGTTCGGCAATCACTACGGCACGCCGAAGAAGCCGGTGTTCGATGCGCTGGCGGCGGGCCGCGATGTGCTGTTCGACATCGACTGGCAGGGCACCCAGCAGCTTCGCCAGCAGGCGCGCGACGACGTGGTGTCGATCTTCGTGCTGCCGCCGAGCCGCGAGGAACTCGAACGCCGTCTTCGCGGCCGCGCCGAGGACCCGCCGGATGTGATCGCCAAGCGCATGGCCAAAGCCGACGGCGAAATCAGCCACTGGGCGGAATACGACTATGTCGTCGTCAACGACGATATCGAAAAGGCGCAGCAGCAGGTGCGCGTCATTCTCGAGGCCGAACGCCTCAAGCGCGAACGCCAGCCGGGATTGGTGCGCTTTGTCGAAGGACTGATGCGCAGCGAAGCGAACTAAGCGCGCTGTTCAATACCACTCCTTGACCCAGTTCTGCTTCGACTTCTTGGGGCGGCGGTAGCCGCTGTCGGCTTGGCGCGGCGGCAGTTCGATCTGCACCGGCTGCAAATCCTTGTAGGGAATCTGGCGCAACAGATGGGCGATGCAGTTGAGGCGCGCCTTCTTCTTGTTGTCGGCATTGATGAGGTACCAAGGCGTCAGCTCGCGGTCGGTGTGCTTGAGCATGACGTCCTTGGCCTTGGAGTACTCGACCCAGC
This sequence comes from Alphaproteobacteria bacterium, assembly GCA_023259375.1. Taxonomy (GTDB): domain Bacteria; phylum Pseudomonadota; class Alphaproteobacteria; order Micropepsales; family Micropepsaceae; genus Rhizomicrobium. The sequence goes on along the minus strand of JAHFQC010000038.1, from coordinate 13,723 downwards.
GCTCGCGGCTCTCGATATCCATCGGCGATAGCTTCCAGCGCTTGATCGGATTCTTCATGCGCTCCATGAAGCGCTTTTCCTGCTCCTCGTCGTTCACGCTGAACCAGTACTTGATGAGGATGATGCCGGAACGCACCAGCATTTCCTCGAACAGCGGGCAGGAGCGCAGGAATTCCTTGTATTCGTCCTTGGTGCAGAAGCCCATGACGTGCTCGACGCCGGCGCGGTTGTACCAGGAGCGATCCAACAGCACGATTTCGCCCTTGGCCGGAAGCTGCTCGACATAGCGCTGGAAGTACCACTGGCCGCGTTCCCTTTCGGTCGGCGTCGCCAAGGCCACCACGCGGCAGGAGCGCGGATTGAGGCACTCGTTGATGCGCTTGATGACGCCGCCCTTGCCGGCCGCATCGCGTCCTTCGAAAATGACGACGACCTTCAGGCCTTGCAGCCGCACCCATTCCTGCAGCTTCAAAAGCTCGAACTGAAGCCGCGTCAGTTCCTCGATGTAGGAATACTTCTTCTTCGGCGGCTTGGGCGGCTTGGCATCGCCGAGCACGTGCCAGTGCTTTTCGACCCGCGCCCGTTCTTTGGCGTTGCGTAAAATCTCGCCGCCGAGATGGAGATGATGAAGCTGATGATGGACGCTCATGGAGGCACCCGCAGAAGCTGAACGGCCATAATGCCGCATCGTGGCCAAAGGTTCGTTAACGAAACCGGACGGCGGCGACAATATGGGGTGGTACGTAGGCTTAAGCCAGCTTGCCGATCACGGCGAAGAACTTGTCGACATCGACCGGTTTGTGCAGCACGGCGCAATGCGCCAAGTCACAGCTCGTCAGGCCCATGTCGCCGGTCATGATCACCGCGGGTACCTCGGTTTCGAGGGTTTGGCGGACCTGGCGGATCACGTCGATGCCGTTGGCGCCGGGCATGCGGTAGTCGCACAACACCAGGCCCGGAACGAGTCCGGATTCCAGCATCGCCAACGCGGCGTCGCGGCTCGAGGCCATGTAGGTCTCGAAATCGTAGGACTGCAGCAGCATCTGCATCGCTTCGGCGACATCCAGATCGTCGTCGATCAGGAGCACGACGGGATGTTCCGTGCTCGCGGCAGCGGCTTCCGGGACGGCGGCGGTGCCGATGGCCGCGGCATCGCTTTGCGGCAGTTCGATCGAGAACGAGGAACCCGCGCCGAGTTCGGACTGCACCGAGATGCGATGGCCGAGCGCGTCGGCGATCCGCTTGGCGATCGAAAGCCCGAGGCCCAGTCCCTTGCGGCGGTCGCGCGCCGGATTGGCGAGCTGAACGTGGTCCTCGAAGATGAGGCTGAGCGCGTCAGCCGGAATGCCGATGCCGGTGTCGGTGACCGAAATGCAGACCTTGCCGCCGATCGCTTCGCAATAGATGCCGATCAGGCCCTTGTCGGTGTAGCGGATCGCGTTGGTGACGAAATTCGAGACCACCCGCTCGAGCAGGCGCGGGTCGGAATGCACCGTGAGATCGCTCGGCACCGAGGACAGGCGCAAGCCCTTTTCCTGGGCTTGATGCTGGGCGTTGGCGATTACCCGGTCGAGCAGGTCGCCGATGCAGAAATCCTGCATCTGCGGTTTGACGTGCCCGCTCTCGAGGTCGGAGATGTCGAGCAGAACATCGAGGATGTCGCTCATCGCCTTCAGCGGCTGGCGCGATTTTTCGCACAATTCTTCGAGATCGTCGCGGCCGGCCTTGCGCGACAGCACCGACAGATAAGCGAGCGACGCCTGCAGCGGCTGGCGCAGGTCGTGCGACGCAGCAGCGACGAACCAGGACTTCTGGGTATTGGCGCGAGTGGCGTCATTCTTCAGCCGCTCGAGTTCGGCAGTGCGTTCGGCGACCCGTTGTTCGAGTTCGAGATAGCTTTTCTTCAGCGCGGTTTCGGCGGTCTTGCGGGCGGTGGTCAGTTCGCTCGCCATGAAGATGCCGGCAATGCGGCCATCGGTGGTCCGCCAGGGATGCATCTCCCAGGTCAGCCACTCGGTGACTCCATTGGCGCGTACGAACGAGTCCTCGTCGGCCTTGAGGGTTTCGCCGGCGAGGCAGCGGCGGTGCGCCTCTTTCCAGCGCTCGGGCGTGTTGGGAAAGATGTCGTACATGCACATGCCGTGGACGTCGCGCTCGCTGAGGCCGAAGTCCATCAACAGGCGATCGCTGACGATCAGATAGCGCAGTTGCCGGTCGACCAGCGCGATCGCGGCCGGCGCATTCTTGAGAAACAGCTTGAAGTGTTCGTTGGTGCGGCGGAAATCGAGTTCCGACGAGCGCAGGCGGCGGTCCAAGTCGTCGATGGTGGTGCGGAACTGCTCTTCGCGTTTGGTTTGGGCCGAAATGTCCCGGACGCTGCAGACCGCATAGAGGGTGCCCGCCATCGTCAACGGACCGATGGTGATCTCGACCGGAAGTTCCTGGCCGGACTTGGTGCGCACCGGCAGATGCATGGCGCTGGTCAGCTTCTGGCGAACCGGGCGGGCGAAGAAATTCAAGTAGTTCTGGCGGTGATATCCGACCGTCTGTTCCGGCACGAAAATGCGGCCGGGTTTTCCGATGAGTTCATCCGCGGAATAGCCGAACAACTCGGCCGCGGCGTCGTTGATCTCGATCACGATGCCGGTCTTGTCGAGCACGAACATCGCGTCGGGAGAGACGTTCAAGGCGGCGCGAAGCTGGTCTCTGCTCGTGTCCAAAGGAAATCCCCGCACGGCACCTTGGACAGATTCGCCCTCATGCGGTTGCCGCAAGGTTAATTTTAGTGAAACAATTCGGGCGGCGGCTCAACCGTGGGATTTACGTATGTCCGCGGGCGGCGGTCAGCGGCGGGCAGCAAAAGCGCGGGCGAGCGCGGCGAATTGGGTGACGGAAAGCCGCTCCGGCCGCTCGGTGGGAACGATCCCAGCCTCGGCCAGCAGCCCTTCGGTGTCCGCTGTGAGGGTTTTCAGGCTTTGCCGCAACATCTTGCGGCGCTGGCCGAAAGCGGCCTGGGTGACCCTTTCGAGGTCGGCGAGGTCGGCCGGCGCGACCGGCTCGGCGAGCGGTTCGAGGCGCACCACGGTCGAGACGATCTTGGGCGGCGGCACGAAGGCGCTGCGGGCGACGTCGAACAGCATGCGGGCGCGGCAGCGCCAGCCTGCCAGCACCGACAGCCGGCCGTAATGCTCCGTACCCGGAGCGGCGACGATGCGCTCCGCCACTTCGCGCTGGAACATCAGCGTCAGGCTGGAGAAGAACGGCGGCCACACCGGCGCCGACAGCCATTTGATCAACAGTGCGGTGCCGACATTGTAGGGCAGGTTGGCGGCGACCCGCACCGGACCCTCGATCCCATGCGCGGCAAAGAGCGCGGCTTCGTCGACTTTCATGGCGTCGTCGGAAACGACCGTCAGTTTGCCTGGATAGACCGCAGCAACACCGGCCAAGGCGGCGAGGCAACGCTCGTCGCGTTCGACTGCGATCACCTTGGCGGCGCCCTCGGCGAGAAGCCCGCGCGTCAGGCCGCCGGGACCGGGACCGACTTCGTAGACCACGGCGCCTTCGGCTTCGGCGGCGCGCGCGATGCGGCGGGTGAGATTGAGATCGAACAGGAAGTTTTGGCCGAGCGATTTCTTGGCCATCAGGTCGTGCGCGGCGATGACATCGCGCAGCGGCGGCAGCGGATCGATCTCACTCATCGGGCGCGCGCATCCGCCATCGCTGCGGCCATCCGCACGGCGGCGATCATGCTGCGCGGATCGGCTTTGCCGCTGCCGGCGATCTCGAACGCGGTGCCGTGATCGGGCGAGGTGCGCACGATGGGAAGGCCGAGGGTGACATTGACGCCGTCCCAGAACGACAGCGTCTTGATCGGGATCAGCGCCTGATCGTGATACATGCAGAGCGCCGCGTCGTAATGCGTGCGCGCTTCGGCATGGAACATGGTGTCGGACGGCAGCGGGCCGATGACGGTGTGGCCTTGGGCGCGCAACTGCACGACGGCGGGGCGGATGATCTCGATCTCGTCGCGGCCGATGTCGCCGTCTTCGCCGGCATGGGGATTGAGACCGGCCACGGCCAGCCGCGGCGCCGCGATCCCGAAGTCGCGCTTCAGCGCCGCCAGCGTGATGGTCGCGGTTTCGATGATGGAGGCGGTCGTGATGCTGCCCGGCACCTTGGCGATCGGAATGTGCACCGTCAGCGGCACGACGCGGATCGCCTCGGACGCCAGCATCATCACGGCGCGCGGCGCGCCGGTCAGCGCCTGCAGGAAATCGGTGTGGCCGGGAAACGCGAAGCCGGTTTCCATCAGCACATGCTTGTTGATCGGGGCGGTCACCAGCGCAGCGGCTTCGCCTTTCATGGCGAGACCGACGGCGGCGGCGATGGCTTCGATGGTCGCGGCGGCATTGGCGCGATCGGGCTTGCCGGGCGTGCGGGTGGCTCGCGCCTTGGTGGCAATCACGGCCTCGGGCGGGGCGCCGCAGGCCGCGAACACGCCGGGATCGCCGATCAGCTTGAGCGGATGGCTGCCGATGGCGCCGCCGAGAATCTGATACGCCCGCACCGCCACTTCCGGCCCGACGCCGGCCGGCTCTCCCATGGTGAGGAGAATGGTGTTAGCGGACTTCGATGTTGGCATTGCGCCTCAAGTCCCGTTGATACCGGCGGGCCAGGGCGGAAATCTGTTCCGAGAAGAGCTGGTTCTCGACCTGCTCGCGGGTCGGAATGGGGAACTTGATCTTCTTGGCGATCTTCTGCTCGCAGCGGACGAAGATTTCGATGCCGGCATCGGAACGGAACGGTTCGGCGACGCCGCCGATCTCGGTCTTCTGCAAGGCGTTGCGGGCCTCGGCATTGAGGTCGGCGATGCGGGTCGGACCGAGCGGCATAAAGAGCACGCCGGGGGCTTGGGCCGGAATCTTGGCCGCAAATTCGCAGCTCGAAGGCGACGCCGCGACGGCCATCTGGACCTGCTTGGCGATCTCGTTGACCTTGGTCAGGTAATCAGCGGCCGGCTTGGGCGGCAAGCGGAGCAGGAGGCGGCCCAGCGATATCGTTGCGGGCAGTTCCTTCTGTGCCGGCTGCACATCCTCGATGGTGGCGTTGGACGGCTCGAAGCGCTGGCGCAGCGCCAGAATGTAATAGCCGCCGATCGAGCGGATCGGGGCCGACATCTCGCCGGTCGTCAACTTGGTCAGGGCGGTATTGAGTTCGGGGGCGAGCTGGCCGTCATAGACGGTACCGATGTCGCCGCCCTGCGCCGCCGACGGGCTCTGGCTGAATTGGCGCGCCACTTCCGGGAACGGCGAGCCGGCCTTCATCTGGGCCACCAGATCCTGGGCCTTCTTCTTCACTTTCTCGTCGAGATCGGGGTTGTCGACCGCGAGGAAGATTTCCGAGACGGAGAAGTGCGCCTTGTTGATGCCTTCGCGGATGCGGCCCATTTCGGCGTCCACCGCTTCCGGGCTGATGTTGACGCGGCCGGCATAGTGCTCCTGCACCGCCTTCTGCCACAGGATCTGCGCAGCAAGCTGAGAGCGGAACGTGGCCATCTGCACGCCGCCTTTGGCCATGACCTCGGTGAGCTGCTCCTTGCTCATATGGTTCTCGTCGAGAATGCCCTGCATGTACTTGTCGACTTCCACCGCCGAAATGGTGATGTCGTTCTTCTGCGCTTCCTGGCGCTGCAGGATCTCGGTCTCGAGCTGCTCGATGACCTGGTCGCGGATCTTCTTCTTGAGCTCGGGATTGTCCGGCACCTTGGTGGTGACGAACACCAGGTTCATGCGCTGCTTGAGTTCATACGAGGTGATCGGCAGATCGTTGACGAGTGCAACGATCCCGTTCTCTTCGTGCGACTTCTTCGCCTTGGCCTTGGCGGCATCCGGAGCCGCGGGCGCAGGCGTGGTGCCGGTCGGTGTCGCCGCGGGCGCGGGTTCGGCACGGGCTTCGCGCTGCAATGGTTCGGCGCCAGCCAGCGCAACGAACGCAAGGGCCGCCACAAGGCCAGTCAGGGCACGGTTCTTCGAGTGCATCACCAACGCTTTTTTCCCAATAACAGCCCGGTTTTAGCCGGAACCGGAGGATAAGCAAATCCCGTCGCGGATCAAGGACGCCCGTAGGAGAAGACATCTTCCGGGAACAGGCTAAACGGCTCAATCGGCGAATTCGACGTCTTCAGCTTGAACCGCAACACATAGTTGGTGGACGGCTTCAGGTCGCGGTCCGCCGTGTATTTCTTGTGGTAGCCCAGCGAAATTCCCAGGCAGTCGTCCTCGTAACCAAGTCCGAATTCGCTATCGAGGGTCTGGTCGGCCTTCAAATCGCGACGGATGGCCGCAAATGCCTGCCAGTTGCGGTAGAAGTTAACATCGATTTGGGCGTTGATTTCCTGGCGCGCCGGCAATCCGAGGGTCGGCGACAGCTCGATATAGCTGATGCGGGTGGCGTTCCGGCCGTAGGTTGCCGTCACATAGGTTTCGTTGCGCCGAACATTGCCGGTTTGTTCATCTATGTCGATGCGATTGGTAAGGTCGATGTAAGGTTGGAACTTGAGGCTGAATCGCCCGATCAGGTCGGAGTTCTTGCCGGTAAAGCCCGAACCGGGAACCGCCGCCAGCGCCGGGTCCTCCTTGAAGCGGACCGCGTGGCCGATCAGGGCTTCGGCATAGCCGGATTCGAAGCGCGTTTCGGCCCTGAGACCGAAATTGGCGCGCGGCCCCGAGACCGCGAGGTCATAGCCCGGCACCTGGTCGAAACTCAGAAGATTGTTGTCGTCGAGCTCGATGTTAAGGCTGTCTTCGTTCGGAATGCCGGCGCGGTTGCCGCCGTAAGGTTGCGCGATGATCTGCGCGACCGGTTCCAGCACGACGGCGTGGCTGCCGACGCTGCTGATGAAGGGCCAGCGCCAGTCGAGGGCGGCATAAGGCAGACCGCGGGTCTGGTAGTGGCTGGTCGCGGAATTGGTGAGCGTATCGGTGTGATAGACGTCGCCGCGGGCGTCGAGGGCAAAGGTCCACAGCATGCCGTTGCCCGTGACGGTCGGCAGTCGCCAGTTCGCCTCGGCGGTCATGCGCTGATCGTTGGCACCGATATCGCGCGCCAGTGCCACGCTGTTGATGTCGAGACGGAACCGCCCGCCGGCGACCTTCTGCATCGGGATGTAGGTGTATTCGATCAGCGGCAGCGGCACCGGGAAGGTGCGGTTGTTGTCCGACGCTCTCAGGCCCTGGAAGAAATAGCTCGCCACCATGAAGCGGCTGCGGCCCTGCTCGCCGGCGACGAACAAATCGGACACCAGCCGGTCGAGCTGACTGATGTTGTAGCGCTTGAGATAGGTTTCGTTGGACGAGATCTGCGCGTCGTAGCCGAACATCCAGTTGTCGGTGATGGTGGCACGGCCCGAACCGAACAGATGCGCATAATACTGCGTCTGGTGGGTCGAGGTGCCGCCGCGCGGATTGTGCGCCAGCGAACCTTGCAGCCACATGCCGCCTTGGTCCCAGCGCTCGCGGTATTCGCCCATCATCACCTCGCCGCCGCGGGTGGTGAACATCGGCTGGATGGTGGCGTCCCGGCTCCTCGACATGTTCCAGTAATAGGGCAGGGTGATGTAGTAGCCGATGGAACTCGACGAACCGACATCGGGCATCAGGAAGCCGCTGGCAAAGTGCACCGACGGGTCCGGCTCGGAAAAATACGGCGTGTAAAACACCGGAACGCCCATCGCCTCGATGGTGGCATTCTTGAACTTGACGCGGTGCTTTTCCTGATCGTGCTCGACCCGGTCGGCGCGGATCTGCCAGGTCGGCACCCGCTGGCCCGGCTTGTTGCAGATCTTGCACGGCGTATAGGCGACGTTCCGGGCGATGGTGTAGCGGCCTTCCCGGCGCTCGGCGCTCGACGCCACCATGCGGGCGTGCCCGTCGATCAGCGCGCCGAAGCCCTGGATGGCGCCGTTGCGCATCTTGTCCTTCAGCACCACGTGCTGGGCAAAGGCGACGTTGCCGCCCTTGTAGAGCAGCGACACGTTGCCGTCGGCGGAGACGACGTCGGTGTCCTGGTTGTAGGTGACGCGGTCGGCGAGCAGGATCTGGCCGTCGTAGTCGATCTCGACGTGGCCTTTGGCGGTCACCGTCTTGGCCTTGTCGTCATAGACCGCCGTGTCGGCCTGCAGCAGCATGTCCTTGCCGGCCGGCGCATTTTGCGCGCGCGCAACCACACCCGTCGCGGCGAAAGCGAGGGCGGCACTGCCGAACAGGAACCGTTTCAGGACCGGTCTCATCCGTCCTCCTGGTGGAAGACGAGCGTCATGCCAATCATAATTGCGGCCGCTGCCGGAGCCGTGGCGGCGAGCCAGGCAGGCAGGATGGCCGATTGACCGAGCGCGCGCGTCAAATCGGTGAAAAAGTACACGCCGAACCCCGATAAGGCACTGATCAGAACGACGCGGCCCAGCCCGCCCTGGCGCGACAGCTTCAGGGAGAAAGAGGCGGCCATAAACACCATCGCGGCCAAGAGAATCGGCAGGGTGAGGAGGGAATAGAGGTACAGCCGGTAGCGAATGGCCGAGAATCCGGCGCTTTCGGCCGACTGGATGAAGTGCGGCATGGCCCAGAACGACAGCGTATCGGGCGGCGCGAAGCTTTCCTGGATCTGGTCCTTGGTCAGCGTCGTTTTGGCCTCATAGCGGTCGTAGTGCTTGGGAATGCCGTCCGGGCCCGAGACCCAGGCGTCGGACAACAGCCAGGCGCCGTTCATCAGCTGGGCCGAGCGGGCATCGATGCGCCCCTGGATATGGTCGTGGGCGCCGTAGAGAAACACGATCACGTCGTCGAGCAACTCGCCCTGCCGGGCCACCGAGAGGGCATGCACGACGCTCTGGGCGTTCTGATCGCCCTGGCGCAGCCACAGGCCATTGGCCGAGATCGAAAGCTGCGATTCCTGGCCTTTGACGTATTTGGCCTCAAGCTGGGCAAACTGGTTCAACATGCCCGACGAGACCGGCGTCACCGCCACCACCACGAGCACGCCGAATGTCACCGCCACCGCCAGCGGCGGCAACAGAAAGTCCCAGGCGGATACGCCGGCGGCGCGGGTGGCGACCAATTCCTGGCTGCGCGACAGCCGCACGAAAGTGAAGACGCCCCCGAGCAGCACCGCGAACGGCAGCATCCGCATCCCGAGCTGCGGCAACTGCAGGATGGCCATGCCGACGACCACCCAGGTCGATACGCCTTTGCCGGCGACGCGATCGATCAGGTTGACGACGTCGATCGAAAAGGCGAGCACCAGGAAGGTGGCGTAGACCATGCCGACGCCGAGCATGAACTGGCGCGCGAGATAGCGGTAAAGCGTCCACGACCAGCTCATGCCGCTTCTCCGGTCGCCGGCGGCGTGATGCCCGGCAGCGCCTTGGGGAAGCCGCCCGCGAGCACGAACGCCCCTCCGGCAATGCCGATCAGCGGCAGGATGTAGAACAGCACACAGAACGCCGTATTGCCGGCCGCCAGTCCCGCCACGCCATAACCGGCGATCCGCAGCCCTGCGGCGGCGGCGCAAGCGAGCGTCATTCGCAAGAGATGGGCGCCGCGGGCGCGACGGCCTTGGGTCACGGCGGCCAGCGCGATCAGCGCGAAAGCAATGCAGTAGAATGGTTCGGCGATACGGCTGTGGGCTTCGGCAAGATAGGCGCGGCGGGCCTTGTCCTTGATCCCCGCTGGCGGATTGAACAACTCGCCGATGAAGGCCTGCTTGGCCTTGCGCTCGGTGGCCGGCTGGATCGCTACGAACTGGTCGAGGTCGAAGACATAGCGCTGGAACTTGAGCACGGTGAGCCGGGCGCCGCGCTTGGCGATGCGCTGGATGGTGCCGTCGACCATGACGAGGCGCGAGCCTGCGGGCGTCTGCACGATGCGTCCGGATTCGGCGAGATAGGTGATCGGCGCCTTCGGGGTGCGATTGTCGTGTACCAGCGCACCGTGGATGGTGCCGTCGTTATCGATGGCGCGGATGAAGACGGTGAGGCCTTTGGCGGGCGTATTGAACGCGCCTTCGTTGAGCAGCGCGGTGGAGACGTTGGCGCGGATATCGAACAGGGTCTTGTCGAGCGCCTGCTGGCCCGCGGGCATCGCCCATAGGCTGCAGACCCAGGTCAGCACCATCACCAGTGCAGCCGCTGTCAACACCGGAATAGCAAGCTGCAGCTTGCTGAAGCCGGCCGACGCCATCACCACGAGTTCGCTCTCGCTGTTGAGCCGCGACAGCGAAATCAACGCCCCGGAGAAAAACGCGAGCGGCAGGATGATGACCAGCAGTCCCGGCACCACCATCAGCGACAGGTAGACGAACGTGGTCGCCGATTGTCCCCGGTTGATGATGAGGTCCAGAAGGCGCAGTGCTTGCGTCAGCCAGATGACGCAAGTGAGCAGGAAGGTGAACAGTGCCACCGGCCCGATCAACTGCTTCAGGACATAGGACGACAGACGCCGCATAAACCTTCCCAGAGGCCCGGAACGGGCCGTGACGCACACATCGCGCCCACCGGGCGTTTGCCCCCGTGGCGATTCGACATAAACTATCTACCCCTTCTTTAGCATCCCCCAGTGGGCTCGGGGCAACCCAGCGTAAGGCGTGGGGCTCCCGAAAGCCCGTTAAGAAATCAGGAGAATTAGCAAATGCAGTTCACGTTTGCCGCGGCAGCGGCGGTGGAATCCGGCGCTCTCATGGTCGGTGCGACCGAGGGGCCGGAGCTGCTTCCAGCGGCGGCAAAGGCTGACCGGACGAGCCGTGGTGCGGTGGACCGGGCCCTCAAGGCGTCCCGGTTTGCGGGCAAGGCGGGCCAGACGGTGGAAATCCTGGCCCCGGCCGGGCTGAAAGTGTCGCGGCTGATCGTCGTCGGCCTCGGCAAGGCGCATGATTTCGACGCCTCGGCGGCGGAAAGTGTGGCGGCGGGGGCACTCGGCCGGGTCAAAAACGGCGCGGAAACCGAGCTGACGCTTAATCTCGACGGCCTCAAGGGCGCCAAAGTGGGCGGCGCGGACCTTGCGGCGCATCTGGCCGTGGGCGCCAAGTTCAAGACCTATACCTTCGACACCTACCGCACCAAAAAGCTCGACGACCAGGGCGTGGCGCTCAAGAAGGTTACGATTGCGACAGGTGACGCCGCCGCCGCCCGCCGGGCCTTTGCCCGCTTGGAGGCCGTGGCTGACGGCGTCTTCATGGCCCGCGACCTCGTCAACGAGCCGCCAAACGTGCTGTCGCCGGTCGAATTCACCCGCCGGGCGAAGGGACTGGCCAAGCTGGGCCTGAAAGTGACCGTGCTCGGCGAAGCCCAGATGAAGCGGCTCGGCATGGGCGCCCTGCTCGGCGTCGGCCAGGGTAGCGAGCGCGAAAGCCAGCTCGTGGTGCTCGAATGGCACGGTTCGCGGCGTAAGACCGCGGCGCCGGTGGCCTTTGTCGGCAAGGGCGTGTGCTTCGATTCGGGCGGCCTGTCGCTCAAGAGCGGCGCCGGCATGATGGGCATGAAAGGCGACATGGGCGGCGCCGCCGCCGTGATCGGTACCCTTCGGGCCCTGGCCGAGCGCAAGGCGAAAGTGAATGCGGTCGGCGTCATCGGCCTGGTCGAGAACATGCCCGACGGCAAGGCGCAGCGTCCCGACGACGTGGTCGTGTCGATGTCGGGTCAGACCATCGAGGTGCTCAACACCGATGCCGAAGGCCGCCTCGTGCTGGCCGATGCGCTGTGGTACGCGCAGACCAAGTTCAAGCCGCGTTGCGTCATCGATCTGGCGACGCTCACCGGCGCCATCATGGTGGCGCTCGGCAGCGAGCATGCCGGCATGTTCTCGAACGACGATGCCCTCAGCGAACAGATCGCCGGCGCCGGCAAGGTTGCGGGCGAGCCGGTGTGGCGGATGCCGCTCGGCAAGGGCTACGACAAGCTGTTGAAGTCGAAGATCGCCGACATGAAAAATGTTGCCGGACCGCATGCGGGATCGATCACCGCGGCGCAGTTCCTGCAGCGTTTCGTGGTCGAGAAGACGCCGTGGGCGCATCTCGATATCGCCGGCGTGGCGTGGCAGGACGGTGAACAAAAGCCGCTGATCCCGAGCTGGTCGACCGGCTGGGGCGTGCGTATCCTCGACCGGTTCGTAGCGGACAATTACGAGGATTGATGAGCGAAACTCTCTTCTATCACCTCGAACGGCGGGCCCTGGAAGATGTACTTCCGGGGCTGGTCGAGAAGTCGCTGCAGCGCGGCTGGCGGGCGGTCATCAAGGCCGATTCCGCCGACCGCGCCGATGCGCTCGATACCCTGCTGTGGACCTTCAACGACGGGTTCCTGCCGCATGCCCAGCTCGGCGACGGCGAGGCGGCGCGCCAGCCGGTGCTGATCACCACCGAAGACGGCGTTCCGAACGGCGCCGCGATTCTGTTTCTGGTCGGCGGTGTGGCGCCGCCGGATTGGAATGCGGACACGATGCGCGCGCTCACCCGCATCGTTCTGATGTTCGACGGTCACGACCCTTCGGCGCTGCAAGTCGCACGCGAAGCCTGGAAGACGTCGAAGGCGGCAGGGCACGACGTTACATATTGGAAAGAAAGCCCAACCGGAAAATGGGAAAAGCAGGGTTGATTGCCCGGTAGTCACTGCCTAAGTCTACCTTCGGGGCGGGGAATACGGTCAGGCGCGCATGTTTTACGGATATGGCTTTGCAACGCTGCTGATTTCACTGGCGTTTGCCTATCACTGCATTCGCACCGGGCGGCCGTGGTGGTGGTTGCTGGTCCTCGGCTTTCTCGGCCCGCTCGGTTGGGCGGCCTACGTGATCTTCGCCGTGCTGCCGGACCTGTTCTCGTCGAACTCGGCGCGCCGCTTTGCCGACAACGTCTCCTCGATGGCCGATCCCGGCCGCGGCTATCGCGAGAAGCTGCGCGAGGTTGAGCGGGTCGGCTCGGCCGATGCCAAGCGGGCGCTGGCCGAGGAATGCATCAAGCGCGGCCTGTTCCAGGATGCCGTCGATCTCTATCAAGGCGCCATGGCCGGTCCGATCGGCGAAGGTGATCCGACGCTGCTCAAGGGTTTGGCGCGCGCCAAACTGCTGGCGGGCGATGGCGCCGGCGCGGTCGACGCGTTCGAGAAGCTGAAGGCGCTCGATCCCGCGGCCTGGGATGCCGACACCGAACTCGATTACGCCCGCGCGCTGGTTCTGGTCGGGCGCACCGACGTAGCCGTACGCCAGTATGAATCGATCGTGATGCGCTATCCTGGCGAAGAGGCGCGCTGCCGCTTTGCGCTGCTGTTGAAGCAGCTTGGCCAAAAAGACCGCGCCGACGCGATGTTCCGCGAGATCATCGACTCGGTCAAACACGCGCCCGGCTACTACCGTTCGCGCCAGCGCGAATGGGTGCGGATCGCCAAAGAGCAACTCGGCTAACTGGAAGTTGATCTCCTGCGGCCGTTTGTGTCGCGGCAGATCGTGCGGGCGCAGGCGTAAAATGGCGGCCGCAAATCGCTTCGGGGATCGCCATGGCCAATCGTCGTCAGGTATTCACTCTTGCTGCGGGTGCTGCTGCAACGGCGCTGACCGTACCCGCATTGGCAGCGAAATCCCCGTCGGCGTGTGTCGCCAAACCGGTCATTCCCAAGAAAGTGCTCGGCCGCACCGGCTTCATGGTGACCCCGCTCAGACTCGGCGGACAGTCCTCGTTGCAA
>JAHFQC010000117.1 GCA_023259375.1 Alphaproteobacteria bacterium | reverse complement strand
TGCAGCGGCCATCAGAATGGTGTCGCCGTTATCATTTGCGAGGTTCGGATCAGCGCCTTCCTGTAGAAGTGCGAAAATGATGTTTTCGTACCCTCGCATGGACGCCAAGAGAAGTGGCGTTCTCCCGCGCCGGTTTTTAACGTCTTTTTCCGCCCCGTTGGCCAGCAAACACTCAACTACATCCAGATGACCTGCTGCGGCGCTAGAATGGAGCGCGCTGTTTCCAGCATTACATTTGGTGTTAATATCTGCGCCCCTCTTCAGGAGAAGCGCTACTGCGCTTGCATGGCCTCGTGCCGCTGCAATTGTTATGGCTGTATCACCCTCAGCATCCCGCTCTTCTATATCTCCCCCAGCAGCAAGTGCCTCCTCTATCAGGGCAAGGTCTCCTGCTGCGGCGGCCTCAATGAGAGTTGTCATATTGTCGAACCCCTTGGCGCGTTCCCACACGTGAGACGTTAGATTAAGCCAATTAGGCTGTCAGCCTTGAAATCGTCGAATGGCTGACGTTGTAGCTGCGTGCGATCTCGCGCACCGGCTCGCCGCGTTGCTTGCGCCGGATCGCCTCGCGCTGCTGATGCACCGTGAGCTTCGGCTTGCGGCCGAGCTTCACGCCTCGCGCCTTAGCGCGTTCGCGGCCGTCGCTCGTCCTGGCGCGGATCAGCTCGCGCTCGAACTCGGCAAGGCCGCCTAGGACGGTGAGCATCAGGCGGCCGTGAGCGGTCGTTGTGTCGGCCCAGGTGTCGCCCAAGGATCGGAATCCGGCCTTCTTGTCCCCGATCGCCGCCACGGTGTTGAGCAGATCGCGCGTCGATCGCGCGAGCCGGTCAAGGCGCGTCACCATCAGCACGTCACCGGCGGCGAGCTGGGCGAGAACCTGGCGGAGCTGGGCGCGGTCGGTCTTCGTGCCGCTCGCCGTCTCTCGATAGATTTTCTTGGCCCCGGCAGCGCGAAGCTGGCGCACTTGCGCCTCTACGCTCTGGCCGTCCGTCGATACCCGTGCATAGCCGTAAATCATGGGGCTATTTTGCACCGGATTTACGCACCAGAAAAGCGCAATCGGATCAACGGCCTAATTTTGGTGCAAAATTCTTAAATTTCGCACCAAAACTGCTACGCTAGACCGCGCGAATGTTCGCTACCGCTGGGGCGCTGCTTTCGCTGCCTTGATTTTCGCGATGATTTCTTCCTCGCTTGCATCAGGATGACCGACGACCGCGACGGCGATCTGCTGTATTCGAAGCTCCCCGTAGTCTCCGAAGTGGTCGTGAGACATTGCGGGCGGTAGATCGGGGAGTTTGAAACCGAGTTTCCGTAGGCCTAGCCAGACAATGGGCAGCGATGTGCCGAGCATGCCGGTTACAGCCTCGGAAATAGAGTCTGAATTCCTGAACATATTCCGTCCTTTCACGCCGGGATTTTATCCCGGTGTTCAGTTTGATGGCTGGGGGACGGTCTGTGAGGGGATCGCTTACGGGCATGCGCTAGCGCAGACGCTCACGGATCGTGTGAACGTAAGCTACACCAATTCATAGAGGCTTGGAAGCCTTGCCTGGCCGCGGCCTGGTCGGAGCGGCTTTATTCCCCGCGTTCGCCTTTTTGGCCTGCCCTGCCCCGCCGCTGTGGCGCTTAACGATCTTGGCGCATCCGGCGTGGTCCATGGTGCCGGAGCGGTGCATGTCTTTGGCAGTTTCCAAAATAGCCTCGGTCAGGAGGCTCGATCCTTTTTCTTGATTTTTGCATCGCCAGCCTGACGGCCTCGGGGCGCGGCGCGGTCAAACCTTGACAGCTTCGCTGTCACCGCCGGAGGCGGCGCGGAGCAACCCGGAGCCACGCGCAGACGCTCTTGCGTCGAGCATGGCGAGGATTGCGAGCGAGGTTGACCGCATCAGCCGCGCCCCGCTGGCACTATCCGTCAAAGCAGGAAGAGGGAAGAAAAAGAGCCGCCCCGATCAACCGACCGAGGCGGCGGGCTTCGTCTTACGCGGTTTTTTCTTCGTCGGGCTTCGGGGTGCGAAGGGCCAACCGACCCGAAACCGGCACGGCGTCAAGGATCACGTCCAGGCCTTGCCCGTCTTTGTGGGCGAAGGCGACACCGATCTGCCGCCAGGCGGATTTTTTCTCCTTGCCGGATTCGTACTCGGTGACGACATAGGCGTTATAGGTTGGTTTCGACATGGTGTTTCCTCTCTGTTGGTTGTTGACTTGATGCAGCCTGCGAAACAGGGAGAGCGGCGCGGGCATACCTTGACAGCTTGCTGTCACCGCCGGAGGCGGCGCGGAGCAACCCGGAACCACGCGCAAGCCCCCAAGGGGCGAGCATGGCGAGGATTGCGAGCGAGGTTGACCGCATAGCCGCTGAACCTGTTTCAATGGCTGCGTTCTGCACGGCACTTAAAACTGTCATCCGCATGGGTTGGCCCCCTTAGCCGTAGGAAGGACCGGGGGGGCTTATGCCAAGCTCGGCGGCGTAGGTCGGATAGTCCGCCGCCCATTGCATGACTTTTCTATCCACCACGGCCGCCCGATAGGCCAAGCGGACGTTCTCCGGCCAAGAGGCAATTACCGAACGGGCGGCACGATAAAACGCGCCAACGGGCCGTTCTGGGGCTTTGGAGGCTACTTCGCATCCTGCGCCGCCTCCCACCTGGAACATCCGAGAATCATGGACTGCCCCTTGTCGTCCGACATCCAATCCCGAACGATGAGGCAATAAGCGGCCCCTGTTCCGTTCGGGCGTACTTGCAGCAATCCAGCCGCGCAAATCGCGCAATGGGTCGCGGCATAGCCGGAGATAATCGGCGGCGATGGTTCGGACGCTGTACCGGCCGGCGGCGGCTGTGCCGGCGATGCCGGCGCGGGGATTTCTGGCGGAGTGTCTTTGCAGGTGGCGGCGTGTGTCGCTGCAAAGCTCTCCGCAATTTGCCCTAAATTGTTTTCTTCTCCATCCATCTCCCCCCCTATTCTCCCGTAGGCTTCTAGCGGCCCTTGGGATTGGCCCGCCGCGACGGTCAAAGCGGCGGGCTTCTATCGTCCCAATCGTCGCCCGGAGTCGTCCCGCTGCCGCGAAAGCTCCTCTTCGCGCTGACGCACCATGTCCCGCAAAGCGTCGTCGCCGCGCTCCTTCAAATCCTCCAACTTTTCCCGGCCCAGCTTTTCAAGATCCGTTCTTTCAACCGGCTTGTCTGCCTCGATCTGTTTCGCAATGCGGTCGATGGCCTGGCGTTCTTCACGCTCGGCCGCGCGCTGCGCTTTCAGCTCGTCGCGAGCCGACTTGCTTGCGGCCAGCTCCTCAGGCGTGATGTAGCGGCGCGGGGCTGGATCGAGAAAGCCAAGAATGAGTTCGGCCACGCCCGCAACCGTATCGAGGGCGGCGTCTGCGATCTTCGACGCGCCGCCCGCCACTCGCACACCGCTTTGATCGCCTGCAATCTCCCCGGAAACCTCCCCGAGGGCTTCCGTGGCCTTGGCGTATTTGTCAGCGCGCGCCTCGTGCTCGGCCTGGCGCTCCGCGCGGGCCTGCGCCCTGCCCGGCTTCGCCTGTTCGGCCTCGGCCGCCTTCAATTCCGCCTCCAGCCCCTTAATCTCGTCCTTGAGCTGGCGGGTCTCCTTCGCCTCGGCCACGTCCGGCCGCTCGATCTCGACGCCCCGCCGCTCCATTGCTGTGACGGTCGGCCCCTTGTGGCGGGTCGCCTCCCGGCTGCACCCTTCCGCATATTCGAAGTCGCCACGGCCCTCGGCGGCCTCCTTCTGCCTCCCAAGCGTCTCGTGACCGTGCCGCCAGCGGTCGCCCTCTTCCTTGAACCCTGCCCGGTCCAGAGCGCGGCCCGCCATTTCGGCAAACTCGCCCCGCCACTCGTTCAACGTCTCCCGGCTGTTCCACTCCCGCGCCTTGGTGGCGGCGAAGTCGTCACCATCGAGGCGGCGCGTCGTCACGAGAATATGGGCGTGATAGTTGCGCTCGTCCCCCTTCTCGTCAGGGGCGTGAATGGCAACATCGGCCACCATGCCCTGCCGAGACAGGCTGCGGGCAAAATCCTTCACCAGCCATTCGCGCTGTTCGTCCGTCAGTTCGGCGGGCAATGCCACGCTGAGATTGCGGGCGGTCTGCGCGTCCTTCCGGTTCTCAGCGGCTTCGGCATGGTTCCAAAGCTGCTCCCGGTCGTGCGCCCAATCCGGCGCACCCTTCGGGGCAAAGATGCCCTCGAACATCAAGCCGCCACGGTCGCTGTAGTCTTTCGTGAGCTTGTCTTCGCGCTCGTTCGTCAACTGGCTGCGCGAATTGTAGGCGGCCGTATGCACGGCGCTCTGGCCCGCACCGCGAGAAATAGGCTTGGCCCCGAAGTGATACCCGACCGCCACCTTTCGCCTCTCGCTTCACCGCTGCGAGGTCTGCCGGATGGCGGACAATGCGGCGGCTCTCATTCTGCCTTCGTCCTGCCGGATGGCGGGACAGCACACGATGGCCGAAGGCCAACGTATAAGTGCGCACTCTCTTCGCTCGTGATCTTCATTCCTTGAATTTATAGCAGCGATTTGTTAAAAACTTCAATGTAGAATTGCACGGACCATAAGGGGGTATGTCGGCAATGGCAAAGAAGTCAGCGCAAGACAGGATAGAGGCTCTTAAACAGCAGCTCGCAGCAAAAAAGGCCACCCTCGAACGGCTGCAAGCCAAACAATCCGCCGCCGCCCGCAAGGCCGATGCCCGCCGCAAGATCATCGTCGGCGGCGCAGTCCTGGCCCATGCCGAACATGATCCCGCCTTCGCCAAAGTTCTTAAGGCCGCGCTGCAAAAGGCCGTGACCCGCGACAAGGATCGCGAGGCCGTCTCCGACCTTCTGGAATAGCCCCCCTCGGAATAACTGCCACCACACCGCCGTATGCTGCGGCCTCGGGCCGTGGTGTCCAGAAGCCCAAATGATGGGATGAAAAGCGGGTGAATCGTGCATCACCCCACGAAAGGGGACGTTATGCTCATCATCGGCACGCTGCAGCTAATCGCCATCGCCTGCGTTTTCGGTTTGATTGGCCGTGGAGTGATCTACCTTTTCCGCAAGGCCAAAGAAAAAAACGAGGAAGACGAACGGGCAAGAATAAGCAGAGAGCTGCGAGAGAAAGATCGGCGCAAACGGGGGATTTATGAACAAGCCGGAATATTCCTCGGCTATGACCGCACCTACTTGAATGACCAAACCAAAAGGCCGCTTCTGTACAATGGCGACCGCCACATAATGACCTTCGGCCCGATTGGATCGGGGAAGGGCGCAACCGTCCTAATTCCGGCCCTCCTGCACAGCTCCGTCATGGCCGATAGTTCCGCCCTGGTGATCGACGTGAAAGGTCAGCTCGCCGCTGTCACCGCTCAAATGCGGCACGCCAGGGCACAAGAGGTGCGTTGCATCAACCCCTTCGACGTGCTGTCGATCCCTTCCGCCACCTATAACCCGCTGCGGTTTGTCGATCCGGCCTCGGTGTCCTTCGCTTCCGACTGCAAGCGGATCGCCGAAGGGCTTGGCTTTGAAGGGGCCGACAACAGCGACGACAAAAACGCCTTCTTTGAAATCACCGCCCTCGATCTGGTCAACGTCTTGGTTCAATGGGCTGTGGTCTATGCCGGAAAAGAAGGTTGGGAAGAGTACGAGCCGAATCTCGTCACGGTGCGCAAAATCCTGAACCTCGGGGAACCGCACCGCTCCGATTTCTTCCGCGCCCTGACCGGCGTCAAAAACGAGGCCATTGCCGAAGGGGCGCAAATGTTCGTGCCCCCCGAGGGCGGACAACTGCGCGGCGCTATCGAAGATTGTTTCGCCACGGCACGGGGTAAGCTCGCCTTTCTGCGTGATCCCGGCATCGAGCGCGTCTTGCGCGGCGGCAAGAACGAGATTTCCTTCGCTGATCTCAAGCGCAAGCTGATGACGGTTTACCTCGTCATCCCGCCCGAGCTGCTGGGTACGCATGGGCGCTTTTTACGCCTTCTCGTCATGTCGGCCTTAAATGAGCTGTTCCGCGAAAGAACCCAGCCGAAAAACCCCGTCGTCTTCATGCTCGATGAGTTCGCCCAGCTCGGCTATATGTCACTTATCGAAAACGTCGCCAGCGTCGGCCGCGATTACAAAATCCGCCTCTGGTGCGTCCTGCAAAACATTCCCCAGCTCAAAAACCTCTACGGCTCACGCTGGGAGTCGTTTCTGTCCTCGGCAGGCGTGGCCCAATTTTTCGGGCCGAACGATGTGGAAACCGCGACCTGGGTGAGCAAGAGAGCCGGAACCCACATGACTCAAAAAATCACGCGCAGCGCCAGCACAAGCTCGGGAAGTAATTCGGGCGGTCACAGTTCAACATCGAGCGGCCAAACATCCGGCGAAAGCATCTCGATGGTGGAAGAGCCTTTGTGGAAGCCAAACGACGTAATCGGGCTAGGTGACGGTTATCAGCTTCTCTTCGTGCCAAACCACGGCGGCTCCTTGTTGGGCAAAAGAGAGCCTTATTTCACCGACGACGGGTTTGCCAACCTGCGGGATTTCATCGTCAAAGACCCCTACCACATGGCCGATGGGGAATTTGAAACCTTCAAAGCCAGCTTGCCCGGAAGCTGTCTCGATCCAGAGGCAACCGATAGACCGCGAAAAATCATTCCCACGATTATCCTGTAGCCCCTCCCCTACCGCTAAGCCTGCCACGGGGCGCGGCTTCCTCGGTCAAGCCCGCTCGCCATGCTCGGCCCCTTAAAGGGGCCTGCGCGTGGCTCCGCGCCGCCTACGCGGTGCCTTCGGCAGGCTTTGACCGCGCCGCTTTCCGTGGCCCGCTGACGCTATCGGGACGAGGGGCGGTTTTTCTGTTCGCCCTCGCCTCCGGCGCGGATCGAACTAGGGGCGATAGCAAAGGGAACTTGCGGCCCCTACATGTTCACTTGTTCACAAGTTCACTTGTGACCTGTACCCTACTCCCCGACCACTGGCACCCCTGCCGCGCGGAAAACCTCATTCAAGGCGCGGGCTAGGATTTGCTCGGTCGTTTCGTTGGTCTGCGCCTTGACCATCAAAAGCGAGCGTTTGAAATCAGCCGAAAGCCAGCCGCCAAGGTGAACCTTGCCCGCCCTCGATCCTGAGGGCTTGCCTTCGCCCCGCTCTACTTTCTCGGCGCGGATCGGCGCGGCGACTGGTTGCGCGACGGCCTTAAGCTGCGCTTGCAGCGCGTTCATTGCCTTTGTCATGTTCACATGTTCCATTGTTCACTAGTTCACTGCAAAAGCGGAAAAGCGCGTCGAGTTCCGCCGCAGCCTTGCCGTCCGTGTCGAGTTCGTGGGGGGTTTGCCCTGTCGCTATCGCGTCGGCGTAAATCGTCCGATCTGATAGGTGCATGGGCGCGCATTGCAGGCCAAAGGTCTGCCGCACGATCTCCCGCGCTTCCTCGGCCTGCTTGACCGCGTTCGGCTTTAGCCAGTTGAATACGACGAAGGCGGTCGGATTACCGGCCATCCCCAAAACGTCCTTAGCGGCGGGGAGGGTTTCGAGGTCGGCCATTTTTGGCCGGATCGGGATCAGCACTAGATCGGCGTGGCGGGCCGCCTGTAAGGCGCTGTCGTCCTGCCGCCCTGCGGTGTCGATGATGACAAACTCGGCCCCGCCCTGCTCCGCCACTTTCAAGGTAGGAACAAGACGGCTCGCCTGTGCGGACACAACAGCGGGGTCGTCTTGGGCTCGGCGGTCTTTCCACTTCGCGACGGTCGCTTGTGGGTCAAGGTCGATCACGGCGGCAATTTTGCCCGCCTTGATCGCTGCCACGGCCAAACCGAGGGCAATAGTCGATTTTCCGACTCCCCCTTTTGGGCTGATAATGGCGATTGTTTTCATTTTCGCCCCTCTGTTCTATTGTTCACATGTTCACAATCACACAAGTGAACTTGTGAAGTCAACCCAATTTCGTATAGTCAAGGAATCGACTATTGAAACCTGTTACGTTATAGGTTACACATGATTTTGCGCTTTCGGCATAAGGGCCTCGAACGGCTATTCGAGAAGGGCGATGCAAGCGGCGTGAACGCTCAACACGTTCGCCGCCTTCATACGATCCTGACGGCCCTGAACGTCGCCACAAGCTCGGCCAGTATGAATCTGCCGGGCTTGCAGCTTCACCCATTGAAGGGGGAGCGCAAAGGACAATGGGCGGTGTCCGTGTCGGGAAACTGGCGCGTGATATTCGCCTTTGAAGGCCAAGACGCGACCGACGTTGACTTGATCGACTACCACTGAGAGGCAAAGACGATGACGAAAATGCACAATCCAGCCCATCCCGGCGAGGTCATCCGTGATCTGTGCATCGATCCGCTCGGCCTGTCGGTGACGGCTGCGGCCAGTGGGTTAGGGGTTTCGCGCAAGGCGCTTTCGGAACTGCTCAACGGTCATTCCGGCGTATCGCCGGATATGGCTATACGGCTCGAAAAGGCGTTCGGCAGCACCGCCGAGACCTGGCTACAGATGCAATTGCAGTACGACCTTTGGCACGCGGAACAACGGGCCGATAAAATCAAGGTCACAAAATTCGCTGTACCAGCTCCGGCGCCGGTGTAGCTCTGGCCTAAAATCTGCCCGCCCTTTGTTCGACCCGCGCCGGAGGCGTCGGGTTGATAGTCGGGACGCCCTTCGTCCCGACGCTTTCAGCGCACCACGATAAGCGGCGACGTCAAACCCCTGCGAAGCAGCCCGAAGGGCGCAGAGCCACGCACAGACGCTCTTGCGTCGAGCATGGCGAGCGGGGTTGACGGCATTAGCCGCGCTTCGTGGTACTCGGTCTAAAACTTGCTCTTTCTTGCTTCCAAAGCTGCCGAGCGTAGCGAGGCTCTAGCGCCGCGCTTATAGCGCGCGGCGCAATGCGGCCGTCTAGGCCGCTCCGCTTTTCTTGGGAAGGGCTGCGAGTTTGGTGAGCTGGTAGAGATATATAATTCTTAGCTCATGGTTCTAGGCCAGCCTGGCACATCGGGAAAACTCTCAAGATTTCGGGCCGAACAACGTCCGGCCTAGCCGCGCGAGCGATAGCGCCAGCGCGTCGGTCGGATCGGCCTCTAGGAGCGAAAGCACGTTCTGAGGACTGCCACCGCATTTCTGCTCGGCGACGGCCTGGGTGAGCATGTCGGGCAGGGCAGGGTGATCGCCCCAGGTGCCGGGTGCTGGTGGCGGAGGAGGGGGCGGGGGAGCGTAGCCGCGCCATTGGGAGGCGGGCAGGACGGCGTAGGCGTTCGTTTCCTGCTCAAGCGTGAAACGGCCGTCTAAGACGCGCTCAATACACCGGCGTACCCAATTCAGCACCCCGGCGGCCTTCAGCTTCGCCAGCCCCCGCGCCACGCTGCGCACGCTGATATTGGCGAGGCGGGCAATCGTTGCGTAGGACGGATCGAGGCGGCCGGAAACGTAGTTGAGGCAATCGAAGATCAGCGCGTGCAGGATGGCGAGGCCGTTGCGCCCGATGGCTCCGTCCTGGCGGCCTGGCGCCCGTGTCTGCCGCTCGAACCGGCGGGCATCGTGATAGAGCCGCGCCGCCCGCCTTCTCGGCATTGGCTGAAACTTCACCTCCGCCCTGGCGCTGTCTTTCCACACCGGCCAAGCCGCATAGGTCTTCGGCCCCGTCCAAAAGGGCAGGGGGGTACTGTTGATTCGCTCCGACAAACGCATGGCGCACGTCTCCTCTAGGCTGTCGTAAGCCCCTGAGAGGTCGCGCCTTTCGGGCAAAGCTCCGCCGTCGCAAGAATCGTCTTGCTTTGGGCGGCGTTTTCGGGAATTCTCGGGATTGCGACATCTTACGAGATTTCCCGGCTTAGCCGGTTGAAGGCCCGCCTCTGGCGGGCTTTCGTGTTTCAGGTGATCGGCTCAAAGCTCCTGTGCAGGTGATCCGATGCTAAGGCCACACCGGCCATAGCCTTTTTAACCTGCCGCAAAAGCTGGGTGATTCGCAATGAAGCTGTCACAAGCCGTGGTGTGATGCGGGTTTCAGAGTCATCGTGCGCAGCGGTGATCGCGCTGGCCACCGCGAAAATCAGATTTTGAGTCGCACATAAAGCCAAAGCAGCATGGAATACAGGCGATGAACCTTCCGACAAGGACTAAACAGAAGGAGTTGGAGGCGAAATCGCTTGCTATTGTACGCCGCGAGCTTGGTGCCCTCGGCATTTTCCGCAACAATACTGAGGACGATTATGGTGTCGATCTCGACTTAGAACTGGTCCAAGGCACTCACGTCACCGGTCATACGATCAAGATTCAGGTCAAGTCTGCTGAGATACTGAAGCTCCGCAAGGATGGCACTCCCTCCGTGGGCGGCATCAAGCAATCGACGCTCTGCTACTGGTGTGAGCTGAGCTTTCGTACCAGCGTCATGGCCTATGCAGTCGATCTTACGACTGAGAAAATCTACGTCACCATCGACCTGTTTTGGCAGGCCAGCGCCAAGATCGATGGCACCGAATCTAGTAGATCAATAGAGTTTTTGCCCGAAGGCTCTAACAACATCGCCTTCGCGAAATATGCGACGGCATTACAGGCACTCCAACCGAACATCGCCGAGGTCGTCACGGCCCACACCATGGCGCTTCGGCGGTTAAAGCAGTTTCTCATAGTGCTCGCTGACGCCTTTCACTACGATCCAGGCTCACCTCTGCACGAACCCGATGACTTTCGCGATCTACTGCAGGTTTGCAGTGTTCTCCTCTGGAACGATGGCGACAGTCTCTGGAGTGACCCCAACGACAAAAAACATTGGAAGCAGTACGACTATTGGAAACAAAAATCGGAGAAGGACGGCTGGGACGGCATCTCATACTTCTCCGCTCAATCCATCCTAGTGCCACTGTTGTCGGCACTCACTCGATTACTCCGCGCCTATAGAAAGCGGATTTTAACAGGTAAATTCTATTGGTCGCACCGCAATCCAGAGTACCTCGCCCTGGTGTATGAAACTACAATTCCAGATGTTGATAACAAGGAGGGGCTCATCACATGGGCTAACGAATACGATAAGCGTATCCAGGTGGTTGCCGGTTCCGGCACCGATTTTGCCTACCGCGCCCGCACACCAACACTAACCAATGGGAAGCAGAAAAAAACGTGAAGAGCTATACTCTTGTCGCACAAATTATATCTATATTTCCAATGCCACCCTTTTTGCATAAGACAACATCTGTTCGTGCAGCCAACTCGCGCGCCGATGTTGTGAACTTCCCATCCGACACGACAACGGCATGGTCGGTCTTATAGTACTGTTTTGCCGAAATTGCTTCTTGTACGGCAGAATTTCCTACGGACCCCGCATAATTCTTACATTGGATGGCATAGGTAATACCGTCCTTTGTGGCCAATAAATCCGCACCCTGATCGCCCGTCGATGGCGTCTTTCTCACAATGAAATCGCGAGACGCAAGTTCATTGCGGCAGACATCTTCGTATCCCAGGCCGTCTCCTGCTCCTCCACGATGCAATCCGACCGGTGACTGTCTACCTATTTCAATCAGTTGCCGATACCGAATGTTCGATAACACAAACTCTGCCATTGCGGTGGCACAAACATCATCCTCGTAAAGCTCAAGATCGGGGTGGCCGTTAGCGATTAGCATTGCGATCTCTCTTACGCATCTATCCTGGGCCAACTTTTCTTCGTCACGTCGTCGGGCAACACCAACATGGTTGGAAATCACTATCTGCGCGACTTTATTCGCGTTCTCAGAAAGCCACAGCAAAGCAAAATCTAGGAGGGAGGGAATTTGTTCTTGAAGTATGGGAAGCGCTGATGGCCTACCTGCCACCCGGTCATTGCTCACTTGAGTCATTAGTAAGGCTATATCGTTCTCGATTTCTGCCCCATCCTCCGCCACTCGCCATACGCACATCTTTGTGAAGACTGCACCAGCCGCAAGAAGAAGTCGCGCGCACTCATAATTGTCAGTGGCCAACGCGACAAATAGCGGAGCTAGCGACGAGGTCATTTCCTCGACTTTGCATGGTTTGTTGGGGTCTGCACCTGCTGTCAGCAAAAGCTCCATGGTTGCAGGCTGTCTTCCCAGCATCGCCAGCATAAGTGCGCTGGAAAAATCGTTTGCCCCCGCA
>JAHFQC010000037.1 GCA_023259375.1 Alphaproteobacteria bacterium | reverse complement strand
CTCCACCTGCACCGCAAAGCCGAGCTTGATCAGTTTTTCTACGACGTCCGGCGATATCGCTACGCGCTTCTCGCCAGCAAACGTCTCTTTCGGGATTCCGATTAATTGAGGCATGGTTCACTTTTTAGGTTTGGAACATGATTGCCCCTCCGCCGCCATGCTGCGCTACGGGGACTGGGGGATGCAGCATGGCGGACAGGAGGGTCGCTAAGGCCGGCGCGCTATGTGGGGGAACGCCGGCTTGCGATCAGTAGAAACCGAGCTTGGTTTCGGTCGTCGAGATGAAGATGTTCTTGCACTGCGAATAGTAGGCAAGCATCATCTTGTGGTTCTCGCGGCCGATACCAGATTTCTTGTAACCGCCGAACGGCGCGTGTGCGGGCAACTGATTGTAGGTGTTGACCCACATGCGGCCGGTCTCGACGCCCTGCGACACCTTGAGGGCGGTGTTGAGGTCCTTCGTCCACACGGCACCACCGAGGCCGAACTCGCTGTCGTTGGCCATGGCGATGACTTCTTCGACGTTCTTGAACTTGATCACCACGCCGACCGGTCCGAAGATCTCTTCCTGCGCCACGCGCGCATCGTTATCGCACGCGATCAGCGTCGGACGCATGAAGCAGCCCTTGGCGAGCTTGCCGTCGGTGATCGCCCGTCCGCCGCACAGAACCGTGCCTTCGGTCCTGCCGATATCGACATAGGACAGCACGGAATTGAGCTGATGGCGGTTGACGATCGGGCCCATTTGCGTTTCGGGCAGCCACGGCAGATCGACGGTGACGGCATCGAACGCCTTGGTGATCTCGGCGACGAAGCGGTCATAGATCGACTCGTGCACGAAGATGCGCGAACCGGCGCAGCAGACCTGGCCCTGATTGAATAGGATGCCGAGCTGTATGCCTTCGATCATCTTTTCCCACGGCGCATCGGGCATGACGATGTTGGCCGACTTGCCGCCCAATTCCAGCGTCGCCGGAATCAGCTTCTTGGCCGCGGCTTCGGACACCGTGTAGCCGATGTCGGTCGAGCCGGTGAACGCCAGCTTGCGGAAGCCTTCGTGCTCCAACATGAAGTTGCCGGTCGTCGAGCCATTGCCGGTGACGACGTTGACGACGCCCGGCGGCAGGATTTCAGCGAAATCCTTGGCCAGTTCCAACAGGCTGAGCGATGTGTCCGACGACGGCTTGATCACTACGGTATCGCCCGCTGCCAATGCCGGCGAAATTTTCCACGCCGCCATCAGGAACGGGAAGTTCCACGGAATGATCTGACCGACGACGCCGATCGGCTCATGCAGGATGAGACTGAGGGTGTCCTTGTCGATCTTCGTCGCCGAACCTTCTTCGGTCCGCGCCGCCGCCGCAAAATAGCGGAAGTGATCGATGCTCCACGGCACGTCCACCGCCGTGGTTTCGCGGATCGGCTTGCCGTTATCGAGGGTCTCGACCATCGCATAATGGTCAAGCTTGGCCTCGATCCGATCGGCTACCTTGTTGAGATACTTGGCGCGTTCGGCGGCCGAGGTATTCTTCCACTTCTCCTCGGCCTTCCACGCCGCAGCCACGGCGGCGTCGATGTCTTCCTTGTCGGCGTTGGCACAGGTGGCCAGCACTTCGCCGGTGGCGGGACTGACGGTATCATAGGTCTTGCCCGACGTGCTCTTGCGCCATTCGCCGTCGATCATCAGACCGTATTCACGATCGATATGTTGCGTCATTTTCCTCTCCTGATACTTGTTTTGTTATCGGCCGATCAGGCCGCTTTACGTTCGGCAGCCGCCAGCCCGTCGCGGACGAGCGCTGCCTTGTAGATCGCGACAACCTGTTCCAAGGTCGCCGTACGCGGATTGGTGAGCTGGCAGGCGTCTTTCTTGGCGTTGCCGGCCATCGTCTCGAGGTCCTTTTCCTTGACGCCGAGTGTCGCCAGGTCCTTCGGAATGCCGACATCCTTCGCCAAGCGCCGGATCGCGGAAATCGCCTTTTCGCCGGCACCGACGACCGACAAGCCGGCCACGTCTTCGCCGAGCGCAATCGCGATGTCGCGGAAACGCTCCGGACAGGCGATCAGGTTGAACTCGCACACTTCCGGCAGCAGGATCGCGTTGCACACGCCGTGCGGCAGGTTGTAGAAGCCGCCGAGCTGGTGCGCCATCGCGTGGACATAGCCGAGGCTGGCATTGTTGAACGCCATGCCGGCGAGATATTCGGCATACGCCATCTTGTCCCGCGCTTCGACGTTCGCGCCGTTGGCAACCGCTGAACGCAGCGACTTCGCGATCAAGCTGATCGCCTTGAGCGCGCAGGCATCGGTGATTTCGGTGGCGATGATGGAGACATAGGCTTCGATCGCATGCGTGAGCGCATCCATGCCGGTGGCGGCGGTCAGCGATGGCGGCATGCCGACCATCAGAAGCGGATCGTTGATGGCGACGTTCGGCGTGCAGCGCCAGTCGACCAGTGCCATCTTCACATGCGTGTCGGTGTTGGTGATGATGCAGAACCGCGTCATCTCGCTGGCCGTACCCGCCGTGGTGTTGATCGCCAGGAATGGCGGCATCGGCTTCGTCGTCTTGTCGAGACCTTCGTAATCGCGGATGTTGCCGCCGTTGCCGATCACCATGCCGATGCCCTTGGCGCAGTCGTGAGCGCTGCCGCCGCCGAGCGAAACAATGCCGTCGCAGGCGTACGTTTTATAGACAAGCACGCCGTCATGGACGTTCTTGTCGGTCGGGTTCGGTTCGGCCCCGGCGTAAATCACGACTTCGACGCC
Source organism: Alphaproteobacteria bacterium (assembly GCA_023259375.1). Lineage (GTDB taxonomy): Bacteria > Pseudomonadota > Alphaproteobacteria > Micropepsales > Micropepsaceae > Rhizomicrobium. The sequence goes on along the minus strand of JAHFQC010000037.1, from coordinate 40,215 downwards.
CTCTTCTTCCAGCATCGCCTTGACCTTGTCGGCGATACCGAGATCCACCATGCCCTTGTCGGTTCCGAGCAGGACCCGCTTGGCGCCGAGCGCACGCGCCTGCACTCCGGCCTGCTTGGCGCAGCCCACACCCATCAGCGCCACCGTCGGCGTGAAAAACCCGAACGTCTGTTCTGCAAGTGCCATTATTTCCTCCTGGTTGTTTTCAATATCCGTTCGTTGCGCGCACAACTCCGCCCGCGCACGCGACGGCCTTGCCGCCCGACGATCCGCAATCGCTTGCTTCGAGATGACAGCGCCGTCAGGAGCGTGCGAAAGAGCGGTCGGCGACCGTTAAGCGGGCCACCGACCTAAGCAGGGATTCTTCGTTCGCCACGTACCGGATCAGCCACTCATCTGGTCTATCAGGTTGGCCATACGCTACCCTCAGCCCCTAACCGCGTCTGTCAGCAAAACGACATTTTTCCAGTTGGTAGCGCTGCCATACCCTGTTTTCGACTGCCGCGATTGTGTTAGCTTGATGACGTGCCGTGGGGGCAGGCTAGAAAAATACGGGGCGGCGATGTTCCAGTGCTTCAGTATTATCGACATTCTTGAAGACCCTAAGCACGACGAGCTGCTGAAGAGCTTCACGCTGAGAAAATTGGCGGATCAGGAATTGGTCTGCGATGCCGACACCAAGGAAAACAACGTATTCATCGTGCTTTCCGGCGAGCTTCGGGCCTATCTCTCGTTCGAAGGACGCGAGTTCACCGTCTTCACGCTCGAGCCGGAATCGGTATTCACCACGCATTCCAAGATGAATGTGTGCGCAAAAAAGCCGTCGGAAATTCTCGTTTCCGACATCCGCATGTTTCAGCGCGCCATGCGGGACGTACCCGAATTGTCGCGCGCCATCTTCCAAAGCATGGGCCGCGGCCTCGAAACGACGATCCACATCATCGAAGGACTGGTGTTCCTTGACGTGCGCCAGCGTTTGATCTGTTTTCTTTTGGAAGCCGCCGACGAACGGGGCTGCAAGGTCGAGGACGGCATTTCGATCACCCTCGACTACAACACCGAGGACATCGCCACGGTGATCGGATCGAGCCGGCAATCCACTTCGCTGATGCTGAACGACTTGATCCGCGGCGGCTATCTGACCCGCATCAGCCGGACCCAGATCATCGTTCGCGACCTCACAAAGCTGAAATCGCTGGTCGGCAGCAACGACATGCTGCCCTGGCCCGGCCGCTAAGCCTTGCGCAGGATCATATACACCAAGGTCTGATTGAGAAGTCCGTAGGCGATTTCGCCGAAAGTGATCGGCCCGATGAACTCGCCCATGACATGCCCTTTCAGGCAACCGTAGGCGTAATTCAGGATACAGTTGACCGACAGGGTCGGATCGCCGTGGATCTTGGCAACGTCGCGCGCGAAAACGGCCTCGTAATCGTCGATCGCCGCCGCGAGCCGATACTCGACGTCGGGAAAGAGCGGCGCGTAGAAATCGACCCGCTTCGCTTCCAGATCGACCGACTTGATCGAGACGTTGATCATGGCGCCCGAATAGTTCGCCACCAGCGGCAGCCGCTGGTCGAGCCTGTGCGCCGTCAGGTATTCGGCGAAATTCACCGCCGTGCCGTTAACGAAGGCCTTGCGGGCATGGAAGGCGGTTCGATCGACGGTAATGACGTCGCCGGTCCCTTGCGCGAAGGGATTGACGATGCCGATTTCCGCCACCACGTCTTTGCGCAGTTCCGCGTGCAGGCAAAGGCCATGATTCGAGGACCATTGCCCGGTCCTGCCATCGACAACCTTGGGCCGGCGCATACCGATCTTGTCCAACTCAACGCCAGCGACCCACCCCATCAACGGGCGGTCGTACACCCCAGGGAAGGACGAGATGGTCTTCGCGAACGTCTTGTGGAAGGCAGTGAAGGCCGGAATGATCAGATAGGAAAAGCCGTGCTGCGGCTCATCCGCGAGCAGCACGCCAAGTTCGCTTTCGTCATAGAAGCGGGTCACGAACGAAACGACCTCGGAAGGAAGCGAGCTGACGAACAGCTTGTCCTTCGACATCATGCCGCCGTCGATCCCAACGAAATAGGGTATGGTCCCACCGACCCAATCCCCTTTGGGTAGACGCCGGAGAAGTGCCTCCTCACCCGCTACCACCACGCGTTCTTTCGCATTGATGCGGGCGACCACCTCCTCAACCGAAAGCAGCCCTCTCATCACTTTCCCTCCTGCTCGAAAATCGCGCGAATATCGTTCCGGGCCAGCACTTCGTTCTTAGAAAAGAACGAATACGCCTGATCGATCAATTGCTCAATGTTTGGGGCAGACGGATCGATCCGCGCGCGCGTTGTTACGCGTGTGATGAAGAACTGGGTGGCCAGCAGTGAAAACGGGCCATGTACCTTGCCAAGTATGAGCGCTTTCCAGCGAGGATGCGTTTTAGGCGGCAGCATCCCTATATCCCCCGTTCACCTGCCCGCGCCAGCGGCGGAACGCATCCACTCGTTCAACGATATCTCCCGATATAAGGGCGCCGGCGTCTCGGCCTCGATCCCAAGCAACGACTGGAAGATCGCGAATGTATCGAAATGACGGTTGAAACGGAAGGCGAATTCGCTGATCCGGTCGCGAATGACCGGCAGGCCGGTCACGTCGGTGTAGTCGTTGCACCAGCATTCGAGGCTGTTAAGAACCAGCCGGACAAGATCCAAACTCGGCATTTGGCCATCGCCCGCGCCGGCTCCGATCGCACGCCCATCGCCGCCGGCGAGGGTGAAGACCGCCGCATCGGGATGCACGACGTTTTCCGCGAACGCGCAAATGGTCTCCGAGCTGATATTCGGGACGATCTCCAGCCGCATCCGGCCGGCGCAGTTGGCGTTCCACTGCGAAGAAGTGCCGCCCGAACTGCCGCGCAGCACCTCTACAGCCGCCGCGACACACGCCTTGCCGCAACCATCGGCGGAATCGTATGAGATGCTTGCACCCGCGACCTCGACATGGCCACAACTGCGCAAGCCGCCGATCTGTGTCTGCGAAGTGCCGATCATCCGCCGACGCAGCAGCGCCAGCGCCCGATAGATCGCCTCGTGGTGACCGCTTTCAAGCCGGCCGCAAAGCTGGTGAGAGCCGACATCACGCAGGCTGTTGGCGTGCAGGAACGACGCCAAAAACCACAGCGAAAGCGGAATCATCCGATCGGACATCATGGTGCCCTCGGTCAACGAGACGTTGCCGCCGCACTGCGTGCAATGCAGCAGTTCCGGCCGCTGGCAGAGCCGCATCGGCTCGCTGCGCCGTCCGCACCGCGGACAGACAAAGCCCTTCGGCCAACGCAGCTTTTCGAGGAACGCAGCACAAGCTTCATCATCCGGAAACTGGCGATGGAAGTCCACCAACGATGACGGAAAGCGAACGGTACTCTGGAACGCGATATTCGAAGACATGATCCCGATCCTTGAGTCGAGAGAAGGAAATGGATGAGCGCGGAGCCGGCCGGCGGGGAAGGAGAGAATGCGGCCGCACGCGGCACCGCGCCCAAACGCGTCAATGCAGCGGAATCAGCATGCGGGTCCAAATCTCATGGCCGCCGACATAGTTCTCGGTGCTGATGTTTTCGTGATAGTAGGCCTGCAGGATCACCGGGCCGAAATTGTAGCCGACGATCGGTCCGATCGCGTATTTCGCCGCTTCGGTGTTGGCAATACTCGCCATCGTGCCGCCGCCTGCGGGCGAGGCCTCGTCCTTTTCGACCTGGGTCATGGCATAGCCGCCGAAACCGACCGTCCAATTGCCCAACGTCTTGGTGACGCTGTATTCGGCAATGAACTGATCACCGGCCCGATAGTTGTCGTAGGTCGCGGCATCAGCAGACTTTTCGAAGTTGTGATCGTAGGTGAGCAGAACGTTCACGGCCCAGCCGTCGTGCAGCCAGCTCACACCCAGACCTGGTTCAATGGCCCAGTAGCGGTTGGAATTCTTCACCGCCATGCGCGAATCCTTGTCGCCGATCGGCAGCCAAAGACCGAGCTGCGCCGCGATATGGAAATCGTTCGGCAATGCCCACGACAACACGACGGGTTCGAACAGCGTATCGTAGATGCCGACACCCGATCCCAGATTGGTACCGTTGGTGATCGCGCCGGCCGTGGTGGTAACGCTATCGAACGGTTGCGCCAGTACCATCGCATAGTCCGCCCCGGCGAACTGGATTCCCGGCACCCATTCGAGAATGGGAACATCCACGAAGGCGTCGAGCTGAACCGAGGTCTTGGTCGTGCCCGGCGAGTATAACTTTGTGGGTGTAAACAGGGTTTCGTTGACGAAATACAGACCCGCGGGCGGCAACGCACCGGACGTTAGGCCTTCGGTGACGCCCGGAAGACGGGTCGTCCAGTTCTCGGCGGCCATCGCCGCGCTCCCGAAAACGACGGAACTGAGCGCCAATGCGGCTGCTACATTCCCCTTCATGAATACCTCCCTGATTTTTTGTTGTGGAGTTTCAGGGTAGGCGGACGGCATTCGACCGTCTGTCAGATGCGTGACAGAACCGGAGATGCGATCGGCTAAACTAGACCTGCCTTAGCTTTGAACGCGCGACTACCCTGCCGCCGCCAGAGGGCGATAACCTGTTCACGCGTTTCTGAGTGGAGCTGGACGATGAGTTCGAGGAACGCACCGTAGAGCACAGTCCAATCGTCCTTTGTGAGTTCGACGGGACCGGATTTGACGACGCCCGCCGAGTTCGATCAGGCGGCGAGTGCGTTCGCACCGTTTCACCACCCAGTCTCGCGTATCAACTCTTGCCTGCTCCGCTTCGAGACGACGCAAAGAGACCATCGCTCGTCTGAGCGCTTTCCGGTTGGTTTGTATCTGCGCTCTAAGCGGCTTTTCGAAAGAATTCTGTTCCCGATTTCTTCCAAGCCTGCTTCTGTGCGGTGTCGGTGGATACCCGCCTGACGGAGCTCCGTAATCGCCAAGCCGCATCGGATAGGGAATATATCGGGCGTCCATCAAGCAAAGCATTTTGCCTGCGGCACAAACCTGCGAGCGTTTCGCCCGGGAACTCGGCAACCGGCGGCGGCATCACTGGTGACAGCCGCCTAGTCTCTGAATGAGACCGCTGTTGCAATCAGTGCGGTATTGTCTCCCGCTCGATGACGGGAAGAGATGGCGCACCCGACAGGATTCGAACCAGTGACCTCTGCCTTCGGAGTTTTCATCTCACTTTGACTTCGCCGCCAGCCTCAACACAGCTCCAAACTGACTCTGCTCGCGCGAAGCCACTTTCGGCGTTCGCAGTTGAATTGGAGGCGGCGATTGGGGCTGACATGTTTGCGTCAGCGCTCGATTCTAAGTTTTGCATTGACGCGCCAACACACGTCGGAAAAAGAGCTCCGAGGCATCTTGGTAGCTATGTGGCTGCTAGAGGACCTCCGTCCAAACCCAAGAACTAAAGTAAGTCCTTGAAAATGTTTGGCGCTCCAGTCTGGATGAAAGTGCGAACTGGATCATTGTGATTGGTAGCGTGCATGACGATTGGCGCTAGTTTTCGGTCAAGTCAGGCGGGTCTGTTGTTCTTCCGTTTGCCCGCCAACGTGTCACGATATTCGGCACCGCAAATCTGCTGAAGCGGTTTCTCGCGTTACGCGAGTGGCATCCACCAATCTAGCCGCCAAAGGCAGAAAAGTCCGACAGCCCGACCGCCTATACGAGATTTATAGGTCCGATCATCATCGCGGCTGCTCGAATCTATATGCCGGGTTCGGCACTCTCCGCCCCGTTTTGCGGAGGACACCATGTTCGATCTTCTGATGCTCGCCCTTGGCGCCGGCTTCTTCGCCGCGGCGATGGCCTACGTCTTCGCCTGCGAACGGCTGTGAGGACGCCATGAGCTTCGATTACGTTCTCGCCGCTGCCGTCACGGCACTCATTGCCGGCTATCTCGTCTTTGCGCTGATCCGGCCCGAGAAGTTCTAATCCATGACCACCAACGCTCTTCTCCAGATCGCCGTCTTCGCGGCGCTGGTGACGCTCACCGTCAAGCCGCTTGGCGCCTATATGGCGGCGGTGTTTACCGGCGAACGCACGCTGCTGTCGCCCGTCTTCGGCCCGCTCGAACGCGGCATTTACCGGCTCGGCGGCGTCAACACGGAGCAGGAACAGCACTGGACCGCTTACGCTTTGGCGTGCCTGATGTTCAGCATTGCCGGGTTTGTCTTCCTCTATGGTGTGTTGCGCCTGCAAGGATTTCTGCCGCTCAACCCGCGAGGATTGGGTGCCGTGCCGCCCGATCTCGCCTTCAACACGGCGGTGAGCTTCGCCACCAATACCAATTGGCAGTCTTATAGCGGCGAGACCACACTCAGCTATTTCACCCAGATGGTCGGGCTGACGATGCACAATTTCGTATCGGCGGCGACCGGCCTTGCGCTGGCGATTGCGCTGATCCGCGGCTTTGCGCGGCGATCTGCCAAAACCATCGGCAATTTCTGGGTCGATCTCGTGCGGGCGACGCTTTATGTGCTGCTGCCTCTGGCCGTCCTCATAGCACTGGTGCTGATCTGGCAAGGCGTGCCGCAGAATTTCGCCAGCTACACATCCGTTGTGACGCTGGAAGGGCTAAAGCAGACCATCGCCCAAGGCCCAGTCGCCTCGCAGGAAGCGATCAAGATGCTCGGCACCAACGGCGGCGGTTTTTTCAACGCCAATTCCGCCCATCCCTTCGAGAACCCGAACGCGCTCACCAATATGATCGAACTGTGGTCGATCCTCGCCATCAGTGCGGCCCTCACCCACACGTTCGGACGGATGGTGGGTAATACCCGCCAAGGCTGGGCCATCTTCGCGGTCATGGCGGCGCTCTATCTCGGCGGACAGGTGATCTGCACGGGAGCGGAGTATCAGCCGAGCCCGAAACTGGCGGCGCTTCACATCAACCAGACGCCGAGTGCGCTGCAATCCGGCGGCAATATGGAAGGCAAAGACGTTCGCTCCGGCATTGCCGGTTCGACGATCTGGGCCACAGCCACCACCGACGCGTCCAACGGCTCGGTCAACGCCATGCACGACAGCTTCACGCCGCTCGGCGGGCTTATCCCGATGTTCAACATCCAACTCGGCGAAGTGGTGTTCGGCGGCGTCGGGTCGGGACTTTACGGCATGCTGCTGTTCGCCATCGTGGCGATGTTCGTTGCCGGGCTGATGGTCGGACGCACGCCGGAATATCTCGGCAAAAAGCTGGAAGCACGCGAAGTCAAGATGGCGATCCTCGCCATTCTGGTGACGCCGCTGGCGACTCTGGTTCCTGCGGCCATCGCATCGGTGGCACCTGCGGGCCTTGCGGGGCTCAACAACGCCGGACCGCACGGCTTTTCCGAAATCCTCTATGCCTTCAGTTCCGCTGCGGGCAATAACGGCAGCGCCTTTGCTGGGCTGACGGCCAACACGCTGTTCTACAATTTGTTGCTCGGCATCGCGATGCTGCTGGGGCGGTTCTTCTGGATCGTTCCGATGCTGGCGGTCGCCGGATCGCTGGCGGCGAAAAAGATCGTTCCGCCATCGGAAGGCACCTTCCCCACCACGGGACCGCTGTTTGTCGGTCTTCTTGCCGGCGTTCTCTTGATCGTCGGCGGCCTCACCTTCTTCCCGGCCTTGGCGCTCGGGCCGCTCGCGGAACACTTCGCGATGCATGCCGGCGCACTTTATTGAGAAAATCCATGACCAATACGCATCGCGCCAAACCGCCCCACGACCGGGCGATCCTCGTCAACGCCGCCATCGGCGCCCTCAAGAAGCTCGACCCGCGGGTGATGGCAAAGAACCCGGTCATGTTCGTGGTCGAGATCGTCGCCACGTTGACGACAGTCCTGTTCCTGCGTGATCTCGCGCATGGCACGTCTCACCTCGCCTTCTCGCTGCAGATCAATCTGTGGCTTTGGTTCACCGTGCTGTTTGCCAACTTCGCCGAAGCGCTGGCGGAAGGCCGCGGCAAGGCGCGCGCCGCGTCGTTGCGCAATACCAAGGTGGAGATGACCGCCCGCCGCCTTTACGACATGAAGATGAAGCTATGGCGCAAAGTTCCTGCCTTCGAATTGGAGCGCGGCGACTTGGTGCTGGTGGAAGCGGGCGAGTTGATCCCGTCCGATGGCGACGTTGTCGAAGGCGTTGCCTCGGTCGATGAATCCGCCATCACCGGCGAGAGCGCTCCGGTGATCCGCGAATCCGGCGGCGACCGTTCCGCGGTGACGGGCGGCACGTGCGTGCTTTCCGACACCATTGTGGTGAAAATCACCGCCACCCAGGGATCGACATTCCTCGACCGCATGATTGCGCTGGTCGAAGGCGCCGAACGGCAGAAAACGCCCAACGAAATCGCACTCAACATTCTGCTCGCCGGGATGACGCTTATCTTCGTGTGCGCCGTCGCCACCATTCCGGCGTTCGCGGCCTATGCCGGCGGGCACATCAGTGTGCTGGTGCGGGTCGCGCTGTTCGTGACCCTGATCCCTACAACGATCGGCGCACTTCTGTCGGCGATCGGCATCGCCGGTATGGATCGGCTGGTGCGGTTCAATGTGTTGGCGATGTCGGGACGGGCGGTAGAAGCCGCTGGAGATGTCGACACGCTACTGCTCGACAAAACCGGAACTATCACGCTTGGCAATCGTCAGGCGGCGCAATTCCTGCCGCTTCCTGGCGTCGACGAACGCGATCTCGCCGATGCCGCGCAACTCGCCTCGCTGTCCGACGAAACACCGGAAGGCCGCTCCATCGTCGTGCTTGCCAAGGAGAAATACGGCATCCGCGGACGCACGGTCGAACAGGCCACCTTTGTGCCCTTCACCGCCCAGACCCGCATCAGCGGCATCGATATGGACGGGCACGCGATCCGCAAAGGCGCCGTCGATGCGGTGCTCGCCTGGGCCGGACCGAATACGGAAGCCGCAGCGCTACGCTCCATTGCCGACGGCATCGCCTCGCAAGGCGGTACGCCCCTGGCCGTGGCGCGCGACGACAAGCTGTTGGGTGTGATTTACCTCAAGGACATTGTCAAAGGCGGAATTCGCGAACGCTTCGCGGCCCTGCGCCAGATGGGCATTCGCACCGTGATGATCACGGGCGACAATCCGCTGACCGCTGCTGCCATCGCCGCCGAATCCGGTGTCGACGATTTTCTCGCTCAAGCGACACCCGAGACCAAGCTGAAGCTGATCCGCGACGAACAAGCCAAAGGCAAGCTGGTCGCCATGTGCGGCGACGGCACCAATGATGCGCCCGCCCTCGCCCAGGCCGATGTCGGCGTTGCGATGAACACCGGCACGATGGCGGCGCGCGAAGCCGGCAATATGGTCGACCTCGACAGCGATCCAACCAAGCTCATCGAAATCGTCGAAATCGGCAAAGCACTTTTGATGACCCGTGGTGCGCTGACAACTTTCTCGATTGCCAACGACGTGGCGAAATACTTTGCCATCGTGCCGGCGATGTTCCTGGCCTTCTATCCGCAGCTTCAGGCGCTGAACGTGATGGGGCTGCATTCACCGGAAAGTGCCATCCTGTCAGCGATCATCTTCAATGCGCTCATCATCATCGCCCTGATCCCGCTGGCGCTGAAAGGCGTGACCTACCGGCCCATCGGCGCGGCGGCACTTCTCTCCCGCAACCTCCTCCTCTACGGCCTTGGCGGCATTGTCGTGCCCTTCATCGGCATCAAGCTGATCGACATCGCCATCGCCGCTATCGGATTGGTGTAACCCATGCTGAACCAGCTTCGCCCGGCATTTCTGATCCTTGCCATCCTCACGCTGATCACCGGCGTTCTTTATCCGCTCGGCATCACGGCCGTCGGCACTGCGCTGTTTCCGCATCAAGCGCACGGCAGCCTGGTCGAGCGCAATGGACAGGTGATCGGGTCGGAACTGATCGGACAGGGTTTCGCCAGCCCCCGTTATTTCCACGGACGGCCTTCCGCGGCGGGTAACGGCTATGATGCGGGCAATTCTGGCGGCTCCAATCTCGGCCCAACGTCTAAGAAGCTCATCGACCGCGTGACCGCCGATACGAAAACGCTTCAAGCCGAAAGCCCGCACCAACCGGTACCCGTCGATCTCGTCACCGCATCGGCGAGCGGCCTGGATCCCGATATCAGTCCCGCTGCCGCACTGTTCCAGGTTCCGCGTGTCGCCAAAGCGCGCGGGCTCAGCGAGGATGCGGTGCGCAAGCTGGTGGAGGCCCATATCGAGCCGCAAGTTGTCGGCGTGATCGGCGAACCGCATGTCAATGTGTTGAAGCTCAACCTCGCCTTGGATGCAGCAACCCCGGGGAGGCGTTAGAATGATGCCATGAGTGAACGTCCATCGCCCGATGCCCTGCTCGCCGAAGCCGCAAAGGAAGGCCGCGGGCGGCTGAAGGTCTTTCTTGGCTTTGCGCCTGGGGTCGGCAAGACATTCGAAATGCTGACCCAGGCGCGCCAGCGCAAACTCGAAGGCGTCGATGTCGTCATCGGCGTGGTGGAAACGCACGGCCGCGCCGAAACCGACCGGCTGACGCGCGACCTCGAACAGATCCCCAAACGCCGAATCCCCTATAGGGGCCGCACCCTGGCGGAGATGGATCTCGACGCCATTCTCGCACGCCGGCCTGCGCTGGTGCTGGTGGACGAGCTGGCGCACACCAATGTCGAAGGCAGCCGCCATCCTAAACGCTATATGGATGTCGAGGAGTTGCTCGGCGCCGGGATCCACGTTTATACGACCCTGAACGTCCAGCACCTCGAAAGTCTCAATGACGTGGTGGCGCGCATTACCCATGTCCAGGTGCGCGAGACGGTGCCCGATTCCGTGCTCGATCGTGCCGATGCTGTGGAGTTGATCGATCTCACCCCTGACGACCTGATCCAGCGCCTGAAAGACGGCAAGGTTTACTTGGCTGATGCTGCCGAACGTGCGGCGCAGAACTATTTCATGCCCGGCAATCTCACCGCCTTGCGCGAGATCGCGCTGCGACGCACCGCTCAGCGTGTTGACGATCAGATGGTCGACTATATGCGCAGTCATGCCATTCAAGGGCCGTGGGAGGCCAGCGAGCGCGTGCTGGTGCGCATCAACGAACGCCCGGGCGGTGCCGCGCTGGTGCGTTATGGGCGGCGGTTGGCGGATCGTCTCCATGCCTCCTGGACCGCGGCCTATGTCGAAACCCCGAGCGCCCAGCAGTTTTCCGACGCCGAACGCGACCGTGTGGCCGAAGCCTTACGGGTGGCAATGCGCCTGGGCGGTACGAGCGTCACAATCCCGGCCACCAACGTCGCCGACGGCATTGTCGATTACGCCCATGCCAACAACTTCACCCATATTGTCACCTCCACCACAAGGCGCTCCTGGTGGGACACGCTGTTGCGCCGTTCCACCACCTACGAGATCATCCGGCGGGCCGGCGGCGTCAGTGTGCATGTGGTGCCCGAGCAGATGACCAAGGCGCTGCGCGGGAAAGACGGTATCCGCAGGATGCCGTCACTCGATGGACGGGGATATTGGCAGAGCCTCTTCTTTACGGCGCTCGCCCTGGCGATTGGTGCTGCCCTCCAACATACGATGGGCATTACCAATGTCGGTGTCGTGTTCTTGATTGCCGTATTGGCAAGCGCGGTCCGCTATGGCCTGTGGCCCGCGTTCGTAGCTTCAATCGCAGCGATCTTGGCATTCAACTTCTTCTTTCTGCCGCCGCTCTACACCTTCACGATTGCCGATCCCGACAATGTGGTGGTGCTGGTCACCTTCGGAATCGTGGCGGTGATTGCTTCCAACCTCGCCTCGCGCGTGCGCGCCCAGGCCATTCTCGCCAACGAGCGCGCCGCCGTCACCGAGAACCTCTATCAGTTCAGTCGCAAGCTCGCAGGCGTCGTAGCGTTGGATGATCTGCTCTGGGCGACCTCGTTCCAGATCGCCCGGATGCTGCATGTGCGCGTGGTCATCCTGTTGCCCGACAACGGCCAGCTTACCGTCCGCGCTGGTTATCCCCCTGACGACGAACTCGAGCCTTCGGAAGTCGCGGCGGCCAATTGGGTCTGGGAGCATGCCACTCCAGCCGGTCGCGGGGCGGATTCGCTGCCCGGCGCAACGCGGCTCTATCTTCCCATCCGTACCGGGCGCGGAACCATCGGCGTCATCGGACTCGATAGCGACAAGCCCGGATCGCTGCTGACGCCCGATCAGCGACGGCTGTTCGATGCTCTGGCCGATCAATCGGCGCTGGCGATCGAACGCATCCAACTTTCCGACGATATCGAGAAAAGCCGGGTCGCCGCAGAAACCGAAAAGCTGCGGTCGGCGCTGCTGACGTCGATCAGCCATGACCTTCGCACGCCATTGTCGGTGATCCTCGGTGCCGCGTCCAGTCTTACCGATCAGAAAGCCATGCTCGATGATGCCGCGCATGGCGAACTGGTCGCGACCATCAAGGATGAAGGCGAACGGCTCAATCGTTTCATCGCCAATCTGCTTGATATGACCAAACTGGAATCGGGCGCCGTTGCACCGCATCTGGAACCCACCGATCTCGGGGATGTCATGGGCAGCGCCTTGCGTCGGGCACGGCACGTTTTGCAGGGGTATAAAGTCTCAGTTACGCTGGAGCCGGGGCTGCCGCTGGTGAAACTCGATCCGGTTTTGCTGGAGCAGGTCCTGTTCAATCTTCTCGACAACGCCGGAAAATATGCCCCGCCCGGAACTACCGTGAACGTCGAGGCGGCATTAGCGGGCGGTTACGTCACTCTGGCGGTGCGCGATGAAGGCGCCGGAATTCCGGCGGATGATCTCGAGCGCATCTTCGACAAGTTCTATCGCGTGCGCGCCACCGACAAAAAACGCGCCGGGACCGGGCTTGGCCTTGCCATTTCCCGCGGGTTTGTCGAAGCCATGGGTGGTACGATTACGGCGGCCAATCACGCGGACCGTTCCGGCGCCATCTTCACGATCCGCTTTCCTGCCCCAACGGAGTCTGCATGACCAAGCCGCTTCGCATTTTGGTCGTGGATGACGAACCCGCCATCCGCCGCTATCTCAAAACCAGCCTCACGGCCCAGGACTGGCAGGTTGCCGAAGTCGAAGACGGCGAAACGGCGCTTGCCACTATCAAACGCGATCCGCCGGACTTGCTGGTGCTCGATCTCGGCCTTCCCGGCATGGATGGGCTCGATGTCATCCGCACCTTGCGCGAGACCGGATCGACGCTGCCCATCGTGGTCCTGTCGGTGCGCAGCGACGAAGCTGGAAAAGTGAGCGCGCTCGACCTCGGGGCCGACGATTATGTCACCAAGCCGTTCGGTATCGAGGAACTGCTCGCGCGGATTCGTACCGCGCTCCGTCACCGCCTGCAGCAGGAAGGCGAAAAGCCGGTCTTTCGCAGCGGCGATTTCACCATGGACTTGGTCCGCCGCATCGTGACTGCTCGTGGCGAAGATGTGAAACTTACTCCGCGCGAATACGATCTGCTCCGCCTGCTCGTATCCCATGCGGGAAAGGTTTTGACCCATCGCTATATCCTAAAGGAGGTCTGGGGGACGGAGACTGATGTGCAATACCTGCGCATCTACATCCGCACTCTGCGCCAGAAGCTGGAAGCCGATCCTGAGCAACCAGAACTGATCGTCACCGAGCAAGGTGTCGGCTATCGCCTGCGGGCCAGTGACTTGTAAGTCGAGTGAAGCCGGCCGATCGCGAATAGCATTTTTCGCAGGCGCCTATGGTCACGCCTCCTCCGGGCTGAGGCACTCCCCAATCGGCAGCAGACCGGCGGATTAGCGGGTTTTACATGCTGGCGCCGACACCGGATTGCAGCGGGCCGGCGGATCCTCGGGCAATACGACACGATATGACCCGAACTCCGCGCGCGGCATCGGATAATCGGTCGAGATGTATTGCGCGCCCGAGGCGAACGCCGCGTCACGGCGCGCCGTGTCGTTGCGGCGAGCTTCGCGGGTTCCGGCATCGGCGCGGGTGCGAACCACAAAGCCGGCATTCACCGCCGCCTTGATGCGCGCCACCTCGCCGATCGGATCATTGAACGTGAAATAGGCCGCGTGCGGCGCATCCGCGCTTATCGAATTGACGAACATCGCCAAGCCTTCGAGCGAAGCATGACCGCGCATATAGACCGTCACCACCGCCGGGTCCTCATCCAGGGCGAAGAAAACTTTGCCGCGTGCGGCGGCGAGATCAGGCCAGTTGCCGGCCAACACGGCGTCGCGAAGGGTTTTGTGCGAACCGCGCACCATATCCGGTGTGATCAGACGGTCGCCCATCGCCGAACGGATTTCGCCGTCGAGCGCATCGAAAGCCGCCGCATCGAACGGCAACGGCGCCACACCACCAGGCATATCGGCCTCGCCCTGCTTGGCGTTCATGGTGATCAGGATCGGCACATGCCCGGGATGCGCTTCGGACCAAGCCTTGATCTGACGCAAGCAGAGCACGAAGGTGGCGCACTGGCTGCGCACATCAATATCGGGAATGTGCAAAACCTTGAAACCTGGCAGCGCCATCGCCGAGCTGTCGTAGGGATCGGCGGCTCCGTGCTGGGCGGCAAACGTCGGCAGCAAGGGATGCGCGTAGCGGCCGCCTTGCGGATCATAGACCACATCCAGCTCCAACGCCCGCATGCCGCTGTCGAGCTGTTCTGCCAGAGGGCGATGGGCGTAATCGAGTTCAATCGCGTCCTTCTGCGAATGCTCCCGGACCATGGCGAGTTCGGCCGGCGGAATGGCGCGCTTATAGCTGTTGTGGGTTCCGACCACTTGCAGCTGGTTGAGGCGCAAACCCGGCGCGGGACAAGCGCCTTCGAGCGCCACCGGACTGCACGCCGCGCTCGCTGCCTGCTGCGACAACACGCTGAGAGCCGCCAGCGCGGCCCCGCGAAACCACAATCTACGCATGCGGAACGCCTTTAGCGGTAAGGAAGACGGGATTGGAATAAAACCACAGATCGGTCCACGGATTTTCGTCGCGAGCATCGGCTTGCGGCTCCAACTCGAAGCCATCGGTGCCGCGCACCCGCAGATACGAATTGGCGGCCACGTGCTTCAGCACGAGACGCATCGTCAGCATCCCGCCCTTGCGGGTCCAATCTTTGGCGGTGAAGCGGTGCACGACTTCGGTCGTTGGATTGGTGATGGCCGATGGATCCCCGTGGCCAAGGATCTTGCCGACGATGAGATCGACGCGGGCGACCTGCGGCTGCATGCCGGCCGCGTTGGGTGCGGACGGCTCGCGCACGGTGATCGTTACTGTGACGTCCGCATCGGGCTGTACCGACAGCTTCTCGCCCATGTTCGCACGCGAACCGCCGGACGATGCCGTGACATCGAGCGCCGAAATCAGATCGCCTGTGGTGACGAAGATTCGCCCCTGGCGCAGTCCATCGAGAATGTCGGCGGGGTCTCGGCGGGCATAGACATAAGTCTTGGTGTATTGCCCCGGCCAGAAATCCTCGCCGCCATCGGCGAAATTGCGATGCGAATCCGAATTCGCGGTAATCCACCAATGCCGCCCCTCGCCCAGCATGACGTCCCACACACCGCCGAGCGTCGCCGTCATGACATCGAAGCCGCCATAGGTCGGCAGCTTGCGATAAAGGCCGCGGCCGCGAATGGCCTCCGGCGCGATATCCGGTTTGAATGAGGCGGCCTGATGACCGGGCGCGCCTTCCATCCCGACGGCCACATCCGGCGCGGCATCGTTCCAGCTGCGCATGTCGGCGGGCGTGTGACCGCCGTCGGGATCACCGATAAAACGGGAGCCGCGCGACGGATGATTGGCAAAGATCAGCGGCTTGGGCGACAAGCCATCCATGGTACGCAAAGCCTCGAGCATGCACGTGTTGGTGTCACGCGCGAGGTCGCGCGGATAGACTTCCTTAGCGTCGAATGCCGTTTCCAAGCTGAGCAGGCGTTGGCGCTCGTCGGACGTTACCGGCAGGATCAAACTGGCGTGGTCGCCGCCCGGTGAATTCAGTTCCAGCCCATAAAACTGGATGAGGCCGGGCACGCTTCGGCGCGATCGCAGCAACTCGGCATAGGACTGCTCGTAATGCAGCCGCGACAGACCCGGACCGCCGTGATCGGCCGCCACCATCCAGGAAAGCCCGTATTGCCGCGCTTTGCGCGCATTGACCGGAATGGGATAGATGCCATCTCCGCCCACGACGTACGCGGATACGTCACCGATCTTGGCACCTGGCGGATAGTCACCGCTGAAGCGGCTGTGAACGTGATGATCGCCCGCGAGCCAGCTACGGCCGCCCGACGCGAACGCAGGCATCGCCAGGGCCGCGAAGAGCACCGCCGCCAGAACTCCAGTTCGCATCAGCCCAGCGCCGGATCGCTGCGGCTGATCTTGCCGGTTTCGATATGACCGGCGAAACGCCAGGATTGCGGTCCCGCCGTCAGCGCCAAGTCGTACCAGTGATCGCGCTTGGTGATATCCCAGAGATCGCGGATGCTCTGCCCGGCGGCGATGCGGTGCGTGCGCGTGATGCCCGGTGCGTAATGGTCTTCCACCACCACGACCTGCTCGGCAGTCCCGTGGTTGGTCATAATGAGCGTGACGCTTTGGGTCGTGTGGGCGAGGTCGGTGGAGAGTCCGCCCACGCCTTGATAAGACCGGAACAGGCCGTTCGGGCCATGCAGGGTGAAATGCGGAGCGCCGGCAGGGAGCGCGATGCGGTCCACCAGCGTTTTGCCGGCCTCGACTGTGTAGAACCACGGCCCTTCGTTTTGGCCCTCGGCATAAACGATGAAGCAAGCGCCGGCCTTGCCGCGGTTCTTGAGCGTGACCGCCAGCGCACCCGCTTCCATCCTGGCATTGCCGTCGAGATCGTAGGGCAGCGGACGTGCCGGACGCTGGCCTTTTTCCTGATGCGGCAACGGTGCGCCATAGACCGGCTTGGTCATCGGCAAATCCTGCGCCGCATCGACCTGCTGGGCGTAGAACGACGTATCGGGCAAATCGAAATCCCAGGCTTCGTGCGCGCTCGAAAAATCGAACGCCGAGGTGAGATCGCCGCAAACCGCGCGCCGCCACGGCGTGATGTTCGTCTCCTTAATGCCGAAACGGGCTTCGAGGAACCGCAGCACAGAGGTGTGATCGAACAACTCCGAATCGACAAAGCCGCCCTTGGTCCAGGGCGACACGATTGTCATCGGCACGCGCGGACCCAGCCCGAACGGAACACCATGATAGATCTCGCCAGCCGCCGCGACGGTACTCTCGCCCATGGCCGGACTGATCGCCGGCACTGGCAATGGCATGTGATCGAATAGGCCGTCGTTCTCATCGTAATTGATGAACAGAACGGTCTTAGCCCAGACGTCCGGATGCTTGGCCAGCATGGCGAGAAGATTGGAAATGAAAATCTCGCCGTAAGCCGGAGAAGAGCCGGCGGGGTGTTCGCTTAACATGGTCGATGTCACGACCCACGAGACCTGCGGCAGCTTTCCCGCCTTGATGGCCTCTTCCATTTCCGCCAGCAGATATTCGCCGTGGCTCTTGCGGATATTGTAGGCGTTGGACCCCGCCGCCCAGGCCCTGGCCCGCTTGTAGAAGCTGGAGGTCTTATCGAGAGCGCGGAACTGGCGGAAGAAGGCGAGCGGATTGTCGCCGAAGTTGTCGTACTCCTGATAGAGCTTCCACGCGACACCGGCCGCTTCAAGCCGCTCGGCGTAGGTCGTCCAAGTGAACGGCGAGAACGTTTTGGTGTCGTGGTCCATGTCGGCGGTGCCGTTGGAATCGTCCGGATTCTCGATCGCCTGCTTGCCGTCATTACCGGCCGCCAAACCACTAGTACCGGTCCATAAGAACAGTCGGTTGGGATTGGTCGGGCCAAAAACCGAACAGTGATAATTATCGCAAATCGTGAAGGCATCGGCGAGCGCGTAATGGAACGGCATGTCGGCACGGGTGAAATAGCCCATGGTCATGGCCGTCTTCTTGGCGATCCAGGCGTCGTGATGCTTCCAGACGTCGTGGACTTGCTTCCAGCCGTGATCCAGGCTGGGCACGATCAGCGCCGCGGTTTTCTCGGTGTCGAGGCGGAACGGCGACAGCGTCTTGCCGCCTTCTGCAGGCTGCTGCCACACCGGCTTACCGCCCGGAAGCGTTATCGGATGCGGATCGGCAAAACCGCGCACGCCTCGCAGCGTACCGTAATAGTGATCGAACGACCGGTTCTCCTGCATCAGGATGATCACATGCTCGACATCCTTGATCGTTCCGGTGCGCCGGTCGGCGGGGATAGAGAGAAGCTTCTTGATCGTCTCGGGAAAGGCGACGGCAACAGCGCCAACACCAAGAGCGGCAGCTGCGGCCTGCAGAACGCGACGGCGGGAATTGGTCATGGGTCACCGGAAGATTCGCTATAGCGGCAGACGTTAGCCGCGCTGCATGACAGGTGTGTAGAGGAATTTGCGATGCCGCCCCGATTGACCGCGGGAAGGTGGCCCCGGAGCGGGGTATATGCTCCGGGGCCGTCGCACTTCCAGCAGTTGCGATTAGTACTGGAAGTCGACACCGACGAGGAATGTCGAACCGCTCTGCGTTGCGTTGTGCAGACGCTTGTAGATCGAGTTGTACTGCACTTCGCGCTGATCGGTCAGGTTGATGGCATCGAAGGTGAGCCGGAGACCGTCGGATAGCTTGTAGAACGCCGCCGCATCGACATAGGTCGTCGCCTTGTAGCCATCCTGGCTGGTCACGTTCTTGCCGTCGTAGCGGGCGTCCATATAGCCCGAACGATGGTTGGCCGAACCGCGCAGCCCCCAATCGTCGTCTTCATAGTAGAGGGTCAGATTGGCGTTGGTCGGCGAGAGGCCGACGATCGGGCCGTTCAACTTGTTCTGAACCGAGTTGGATGCGATGAACGTGGCATTCGCGACGACACCCATCTTATTGAACGGCGCCGGCAAGAAATAGAAGTCCGTTTGGGCGGCCAGTTCGAGACCCGACAGCCCGGCGGTGGCCAGATTGACCGGATGGTTGTAATCCACCGGCGTATCGGGAGTCAGCGGCGGGACGGCATCGTATTCCGTCGCACCAAGCGAAAGCGGCAGGCCGGTGACCGAATAAGGCACGCCGAGATCCGTCTGGGTTACCACCAGATTCTTGATGTCCTTGTGGAAGACACCGACGGCCAGCATGCCGATCCGGCCGAAATACCACTCGGCCGACAAATCGTAATTGTTCGATGTGTACGGCTTCAGGTACGGATTGCCGTTCGACACCGTGGTCTTGCCGGGCTCGCGGTATACACTGCCCGTTACCGCTAAAGCACTGAGCGCGGGGCGGTTGATGTTCTTGTTGGCCGCGGCACGAACCTGGAACGCGTCCGAAATCTCCCAGACCGCGTTGAAGGCCGGCAGGATACCGTCATAGCTCGACGCCACCGCAGCATTGGTAAGACCGCCCTTGGCGTTGCCGATCAGGCCGGCGCTGTTCATATCCGTACTATAGGCGCGAACACCGAGATTGCCGCGCAACGGCCGGCCGAACAGTTCGGTCTTCCAATCGACCTGCACATAACCGCCGTTGGTTTCTTCCGTCACCGCGAACGTGTTTTCGATATCGGTTGTCGGCTGGCCGTTATCCATCGTCATCGTGTGCTGCACGTTGTAGTAGGCCAGCATCTTGCTCCAGTCGGCCGCCACCCACGCCTGATCCTTGTCGCCGCGATAGACAAAGGAATACGCGTTGACCGTGTCGTCGTGTCCGTTCACCAACACGCCGTTCTTGAACGCGTTACGCAGATAGCTGTCGTTATACGCCTCGGTCCCCTGCGTCTTGTAGCGGCGCCACGTATAGCCGCCGCGCAACTTGATCGAGTCGTTCAGCTCGTAGGCAAGGTTGATGACACCCTCGTGGAACGACGTGCTGTTATCGAACTGCCGGAAATAGAGCTCCCGCAGGTGATAGCGGTTGATGTCGGTCGTATCCCAGTCGTAATCGTTATGACCGTAGTCGCCATTCGGCGTGTAGTGGGTCTTCATGCCGCCAGCGACTTGGTAATAGGCCTTGTCGTCGTACGGGGTCTTGTAGGTCGACGTTTCGACGCCGACATGTCCGTCAACCGTCAGCCGTTCGATCGGCTTCCAGGTTCCGGAAAGAACAAGCTGGTTGAAATCGGTGGTGTTGCGCTCGCGGCGATGTTCCGAGGCATAGACGGTGTTCGACACATCGACATCGGTGACGTAGCCGGTCGCATCCCACGTCAGCGCATTGATCTTGGGCCCCGGCAGCGTCTGGCCCCATTGCACATAATTCTTGCCCAGGACCGTCGACGACGCATGCGTGCGCGTGGCGAGATGGTATTCATCGCGATTGGTGTGGAAACGGCCCTTCACGCCATCGAGCGACAGCGACAGCGATTCGACCGGCTTCCACTCCACCGACGCGGTCATACCAAGACGTTCCTGCTTGGCTTCCCACACCGACAAACGATTTCCGGTCGGCCAGGTCAGCGTGCCTGACATCACCTTGGCATAGTCGGTCGCATTCAACGCCGACAGATCCAGGCCTTCCGGCACAAAGCCCTTGTTGGTTGCCGGATTCGACATGTCGTTGGCGCTGTAGATCGACGGAGAATAGGTATCATAGCCTTGCTCCTCGGTCTTGCGCTTGGAATAGGCCACGGTGACCAGAACACCGAGTTTGTTGTTCCAGTTGTAGCCGACAAGAGCGGCCCCGCGCGGCTGGAAATCGGCTGTATACGTGTTGGTACCCGCCTTCAACGATCCGGCGATCTTGAGACCTTCCGGATTGTTCAGCGGTTTTCCCGTGAACAGGCCAACAGTGCCGGCCATACCGCCTTCGCTCTGCGACACCTGATAGGTCTTTTCAACCTCGGCCTTGGAGAACAGCTCCGAAGCGAACAAGTTGAAATCGAATGCGCGGTCGCGCGAACGCTGGCCGCGGCTGTCCATCGCCGAATCGTCATTGCCCAACGCTTCCATGCCGTTGAGCTGAACACGGGTATAATCAGGCCCCAAACCACGCAGCGTGATGCGGCGCCCCTCGCCCGCTTCGCGGTTGATTGATACACCCGGCAAGCGCTGGAGCGCTTCGGCAAGATTGAGCTCCGGGAATTTCGCCATATCTTCGGCGACAATCGCGTCGGAAACGATCGCGCTTTCTTTCTTCAAGGTCCTTGCTTCGTCCAGCGACTTGCGAAATCCGGTGATCGTCACCGTTTCGAAGCCGGCAGCGTTTTCCGCCATGACGTCGGCCCCCGCGGGCGCGAACGACATCAGCAGTGCACTCACTGCAACCCCACTCATCCAATACTTTTGCATTATCGTCCCCTCGGAACGCGAATGGCCGATCCATCCGCAAACGCCTCTGTGGCGCCCAGGGGAGCTAAAGGGAGTTCATGACGGGTGTGTGATGTTATGTTGATATTTGACCGATGGTGTGGATTATGACGACCGTGCAACAGAACCACGGCACATAATCACAATTCCAGGCACACCGGCGTATCTACGATTGATGCTGAGTTGAGCAGCCTTTAGTCACGCAACCGCGGTCTTCATGCGATGTCGAACCAAACGACGGCCGCTCGCCAACACCGCCTGTCCTGCAATCCGCACAACGAAATTCACATAGAAAATCATCATGCCCATGGCCGCAGCGGGCGCGAGATCCCCGGCATCATCCATATTGAGCACCGCCACGGACGCCAGCTTGAAGCCGGGTGGATAGAGGAACATCACCACCGACACGGTCGTCATGGCGTTGACAAAAAAGTAGAGCGCGATTTCCACCAGAACGGACACCGACATCGGCGCCACAACCATACCCAGCACGCTCAGCGGACTGCGGCCCAAGGATTGCGCGACGGCTTCCAGTTCTCCATCAATCGCCTTTACCGCACCAACCGCACTGAGATGCGGCACCGTATAGTAATGCGTGATATTGGCGATCAGTAGCAATCCGACGCTGCCATAAAGAACATGCAGCGGATTTAGCGGACTATCGAAGAACAACACATAGGACAGTCCAAGCGCGAGACCCGGAATCGCCGCCGGAAGCAAAGCAAGGCGCGAGAACAATCCACGCAACCATGGCGCCTCTTTGGTGCGTTCACTGAGATGGGCGCCGGCAAACACGAATGCCGTGCCTACCAGAGCCGAAATCGCAGCCAGCAGCGTCGAATTGATCACCGCGCCCCAACCGCTGCCATCATAGCGGCCGAAATCATAGTAATCCAAAGTCAGCGATAAATCGTACGGCCACAGCCGCACTAATGCGACCAGTTGGCAAACGGTGAGCATAACAAGGACTAAAACCGCCGTGCCATAACAGACCACGGCAGCCAGCCGGTCGCGAACGGGATGTGGACGCGGCACGAGGCTGCGTGCACGTGCCGATAGGGACGCGGTGTGGCGTTTGGCAGCGGCGCGTTCCAGCACGATCGCGAACGCGCTCGGGACCATCAGAAGAATGGCCGCCACAGAACCGAGCTGGAAGTTCTGCTGCCCCAGAACCTGTTTATAGATAGTGATGGCCAGCACATCGAAGCCGCCGCCGATCACCTTGGGCGCGCCGATGTCGGTGATGGTCAGAGCAAAAACGACCAGCACGGCCGATATCAGACCATGGCGCGCCGACGGCAGAGTAATCGTATAGAATTTGCGCCAGCTTCCCGCGCCCAGCAGCGTCGCCTGTTCGTAAAGCCGGGCATCGGCCGTGCGCAGCGCCGTTTTAAGAATGATGACCGCGTGCGGCAGCGTGGCGATGACCTCCGCGGCAAGCACACCGGGAAATCCGTAAATATCGGCGCCCTGAAGCATTGGCGCGAGAAGACCTTGGTGGCCGAAGAGATAGATAAGAACCATAGCCGGCAGCAGCGACGGCACCAGAAGCGGTGCGGCAGCAATGAAGGATAATCCCTCTTTGCCGGGCAGCACGGCGCGTTCCATCCCATAAGCAAACGAGAATGCCAGCGGCACGACGAAAGCGACCGTCGCGATGCCTAGCAGCGCCGTATTTTCAAGCGCCCGCAACAGACCGGGGGTGGCGAAGTAGCTAACGTAATGGTCCACCGTTAAACCGCTGCCAGGCGCAGAGACCGACTGCAGGATCAATACCGCGAGGGGCAGCAGCAACGCGAGCACCGCCGCGACGCAAAAAGCCAACGCCAGAACGCCGACAAGCGAAATACCGCGGCGCCCCATCAGACCTGTCCGGCGGGAAAAACATGAAGCCGCGCCGCCGGAAGAAGCACCTCAATTTCGGCACCCTCGCCGATCGTGCGGCCCAAACGCGCCGGCACATCCAGCGCCAGCACGGCATCGCAGCCGACGTGAACTGCCTCCAGACGCATCATGGCGCCGACAAACTCCCGCCGCAGAACACGCAAACCCAAACAGGTTCCATCGTTCGCAGCTTCCGGCGACAGCACCACATCTTCAGGCCGGATGCCGAGATCGACCGCAACCCCGGCCGCGAGCCCTTCGGTGTCGACACCGACCGCTTCTCCACTTGCCAGCTGCACGCAGCCGGGGGCCTGCGCTTTGGCAGACAGAAAGTTCATCCGGCCGAGAAATCCGGCGACAAAACGATCCGCAGGACGGTAATAGAGATCGAACGGCGATCCCGCCTGGACCACCAGTCCCTCCTTCATCACTGCTATGCGATCAGCGACAGCAAGCGCTTCGGCCTGATCATGGGTCACCATAACGGTGGTAACGCCCAGCCGCTTCTGCAGCGACTGCAATTCGGCGCGCACCTGCAGGCGCAATTGCGCGTCCAATGCGGATAAAGGCTCGTCCAGCAGCAACAGCGACGGCTCCGGCGCCAAAGCCCGGGCGATGGCGACGCGCTGCTGCTGCCCGCCCGACAACTCCTCGGGCCGGCGCGCGCCATAGCCGGACAACCCTACCGCCTCCAATAGCGCGTCCACCTTGCGTTCGATTTCGCGGCGGCCAAGCGTGCGCGGCACGCCATAGGCGACATTCCGGGTGACGTTCAAATTTGGGAACAGAGCATAGGACTGAAACACCAATCCCATCTGCCGCGCCGAAGGCGACAAATCCGTGATATCGCGTCCGGCGCAGACGATCCGGCCGGTATCGACCGTTTCAAGTCCGCAGATGCAGCGCAGCAACGTCGTCTTGCCGCATCCGGACGGGCCGACAAGACACGTGAAGCTTCCGCGCGGAACGTCCAGATCCACATCAGCAAGAGCGCTGGTGCGACCGAAGCGCTTGCTGATACGAGATACCCGCAGTAACGGCGAGAAATCGGCATCGATCACGTTCATCGCAGTCATGGCCGGCCAGTCGCGCGAGACGCATAGCGGACCGTCCAGGTCGCGATTACGCGCTCGCGATTATGTGCCGCCTGCTCAAGGTTGATCCTGGCAAGACGCGATGACAGATCGGCGGGCAAGCCGGAAACGGGCGCTGCGAGCCGCGGCGTTGCGATCACGGCAAAACTCTTGGCGTAAAGCCGCATCGCCTCTTCCGACATCGACCAATCGAGAAAGGCTTCCGCCTCGGAGCGATGCTGGGTGCCGGCCACGATGGCCGTCGCCTCAAGGTCCCAGCCAGTGCCTTCTTTCGGAACCACGATGACGATCGGCGCACCATCGCTTGCGGTTTTACTGGCACGAAAATCGAAACTGATGCCGATGGGAACCTCACCGCGAGCAGCGTCCTTGCACGGCTTGGAGCCCGAATGGGAATACTCGGCGATATTCCTGTTCAGCCGGTCCATGTAGTCCCAGCCTTTGGCCTCGCCCCACATCTGCAGCCATCCCGAGACGGTGAAGAGACCGACGCCGGACGCCCCCGGATCGGGCATGGAAATCATGCCTTGATACTCGGGCTTAGTGAGATCTTCCCAGCTTTGGGGCACCGGCAGATGCCGCTTGGAAATCTCGACAGCGTTGACGCAAATCGCAGCCGACAATAATGCCTCGCCGGTCCAATGCGGCACCGTGCGGCCATCGTTAAAGCGCGGGTCGCGCGGTCCGGCCAGCTTCGGCGCATAGGGGATAAGCGTCTGCGCATCATCGAGCTGGATCAGCGAAGATGCGGCCGTCGCGAACACCACATCGGCGCGCGGCGCGTTTTTCTCGGCCAGAATCTTGGCGATCAAGACACCCGTCGACTCACGCACCCAAACAATGTCGATGCCGGGGTGTGCGTGTTTGAACGAGGCTTCGTAAGCAGGAAGCTGATCGGCCTCTGCCGCCGTATAGACGACGAGCGTGCGTTTCTGTTCGCTGCAACCGGTAACAAGGATGCCCAACGCCATCAGAACAGATACGACCGCATGCTTCATATGAACTCCGCCTGTTCAGTTCGGCTTGGCCGCGATCTGGATTTCCACGCCATCCATCATTCTGCGCAAATCCGCACCCGGGTCCGCGTCGGAGACCAGCACATGAATATCTTTGAAATCCAAGGTGCGGATAAGGCCGGCGCGTTCGAATTTGGAGGAATCGACCAGCACCACGATCTTGCGCGCCAGAGGCGCAATGGCCCGCTTCAACTCGGCCTCGGGAAGGAAGTAATCGAGCAGTCCCCGCTTGGCTTCGACCGCCCCCATCGAAAAGAAGGCAATCTCCGGCGTAAACTGACGCATAAAGTTCTGTGTCTCGGGCCCGAAGCTAGAACAGTAGCTTTCGTTGATTTCGCCTCCCGCGAAATAGACCCGCGCATTGTTGCGGCCGGTAAGCTCGCGCGCTACTTCGATGGCGTTGGTGATGATGGTGAGATTGCGCACCTTGGTCAGCGCCTTGGCGAGCCAATAGGTCGAGGAGCCCGAGTCCAATAACAGCGTCATACCGTCCTTGACCATCTCGGCGGCCTTAAGACCGATA
Organism: Alphaproteobacteria bacterium; assembly: GCA_023259375.1. Classification (GTDB taxonomy): domain Bacteria; phylum Pseudomonadota; class Alphaproteobacteria; order Micropepsales; family Micropepsaceae; genus Rhizomicrobium. Next base: position 14,346 of record JAHFQC010000037.1, on the reverse strand, counting down.
AGGCGCTTGAGCTGCGCATTCTCGTTGATGCGCTGGTGATACACCGCCTCGAACACATTGTCGGGCAGGCGCACGCCGCCGTGCACTTTGCGCACACGGCCGGTGTTCTCAAGCTGACGCACGTCGCGGCGGATAGTCTCTTCCGAAACCTCGAAACGCTGAGCCAAATCGGCAATCGAGCAGGAGGAATTCTCCGCGAGCAATTCGAGGAGTTCGTGCAAGCGATTGCTTTGGTTCATAGCCGCGGACCGTTCATTCTGCGGCACCAACGGCTTTAGCGACTTTCGTGACGGCATAAGGCTGAAACATCATCACTGGCTGAAAGTTCTGCGGCAGCCCCTGACCAGGAGCCGATCGGACCTGCGGTAGCCGAAATACGTGACAGTTATGCGATGACGTGTTGAGTTCGTTGGCTTCTGAGTAATTTCCAGGCCCGAATAGTCATTAAGCCACAGTGTCCCTGCAGCCAGAGGACGATCAATTAGGAAGCGATCTCTGTCGCTCCCACTCGATCGTCAAGAAGCTTCAGTTCGCATTGTAATTATTGGGCTTTCCACCCACGATCAAAACCCATATCAACAGCGATACCACCAGGGTAAGGAGCAGGATTCGTAGGTTCTCTACAGCGACCATTCCGCCATAACGTCCGCGACACCATAAGCGAGCTCCGCGAGAATGCAGACCAAAAGATTTGAGCTTCGGGAGAAGGCGCCCACAGGCCCTTCTCCCGCGGCCATGCCGATGGCGACACGTGACCAGGGTCTAGACCTATAGAATAGGGCCGGTCTGCGCGCTTGCAGACGCGAGACGCAAACAACTTGCCCCTGTAGTACCGGATTAGGGGCTGATGTTCGTCACTGTCCGGTTGCATGTGCCGGCTCATGATGCCTGCCGCAAGGTCGGTAGAGGGCGCGAAGAACTCTTTGTCGATCAAGACGAATTGGGTCTGGCGAAGCTCTCCAGCGTTCAGCTGGTATGCGTTGCGACGAGCGCCAGTAATAACGGCGCCGCGATCTGTTGGTAGCTATGTGGTTGCTAGAACCCTGCCACCAAACCCAAGAACTATCGTAAGTCATTGAAAAGGCTTGGCGCTCCCAACCGGACTCGAACCGGTGTTTCAGCCTTGAGAGGGCCGCGTCCTAACCGCTAGACGATGGGAGCTCAGCGGAGGGGGAGGCTTATACGGGGCTAGCCCCTGCGGTTCAAGCCACCCCCCGCCCGGCAGGTCATTGCGCCGCCGGGTATTTTGCCGCCCATTTGCCATAGGCCTTCAGCGCCTTCTGCGGGCTGGTCACATAGAAGTTGTAGCCGTTGCGGCGCTCCAGCGACAATTCGTTCATGTCGTCGTGCAGGGACCGGTCGCGGTCGCCGAACACCCCCTTGCCGGTGGCTGGGTCGATAAAACGCGGCCAGATCGGCCCGGCACCCGGTTTGGCCACCAGGCGGCGGCCAGCCGGGTCGTCTTTGCCGGTCATGACAAAGCCCATCACCGCCGTCTTCCTCAGATACGCGACGCCGGCGCGGATCGCCTGCTGCAGCTCCAGCGAAGGCGTCGGAAGGCTCATCAGATAAACCAACAGCGAGGCGCTTTCGTCGGACGCCAGCAGCGGCGGCTCGAAATTGCGCGCGGCACAGGGCTTCAGGGTCAGGGCGTCGTGCTGCTGGCCCCAGATCGTCAGAGTGCCGTCAGGGGCCTTAACCTGGGTCGCCAGGATGATGGCCAACGCCCGTTTGGCGGAGGTGGCCGCGGCGGCGCGCAAATCGGCGGCGACGAAGGCGTATTCGTTGTCCTTGTTGGCAGCGACGTCGGTCATCACGGTGGCGGCCAGCGTCACCGCGTCGTCATTGTACGTGATGGCATCGTGATAGCCGCCTTCGAGCGGCCATACCTGGGGCCAGCCGCCATTGGGAAACTGCGCCGCCAAGAGATAATGCAGGCCCTTCACGAACGCGGCGCGGTAGGGCGCGTCTTGGCCGTCGGGCAGCGCCTTGATCACGCGGGCCAGGAAGAACAGCTCGGTGGTGGTGGCGTTGTTGTCGACCGTGCCGACGTAGTTCCAGCGCAGATCGCGCGGCGCATCGAAGTCGCCTTTGCCGAGGAAGTTCGAAATGTTGTCGGGGACGTAGGCCTGGCCCTTCAGCCGCACCGGGCCGGTGCGATCGAAATTCTTGCCCCAGCCGCCGGCCGGGGTCTGGAACGACACGATGTTATCGGCGACGTGGCGCGCTTCAGGGCCGGCATACCAAGCCGCGTCCTTGTCGAGCGGCATCGAGGCATCATGACCATGTTCCGGCGGTGCTGGCGGGCTTTGCGCCAAGTCCTTGCGTTCGGCGGCCAGCGCCGCTTGATCGGCAGCCCGCTGAGCCTGGGAGCGCTGGAGATAGGCGGTCCAGGCGTCGCGCTCGGCGGCCGGCAGGGTCGCGATGCGCTCGGCGGTGATGGGCTCGGCATGCACGTTTTGACCGATTACGGCGGCGGAAGCGGCGGAGGCGGCCAGAGCGAAGCCAGCCAGAAGAATTCTGAGTTTCATCTCACACCCGGATGGTCAGCGGCAGGAATGACGGCGCCTCAAACGCCGCCACCGCCTCTATGACACCGGTGGCAATGATAATCCAGACGAAGCCGGCGGGATAGCTGCACGCACGGTCGCGGGGGCTCGGCTCGGCCCGCCCGTTGGGGTGGGAATGGTAACAGCCGACGACCTCCCGCCCGGTGCCGCGCAAGGCGCGCTGGAGGGCAAATTGGGCGGCAGGGTCGATCTCGAACGCCTCATGCGGGGTCGGCGACACATTTGCCGCAGGGTGAATGGCTGTCACCGTGACACCCCCTCCCCGCGTGTACCTTCCAGCAAACCGCAGACCTCGTGGGGAAAACCCGCGCGGGCGGCAGCGAGGAGGTTTGTGCGTAGGGTTTCGGGCAGGATCAGCATGCCCCCTCCGCCTCATCGCGCCGCGGTGATACCCCGCTTATATCGGGCGTGCCGGCCGTCGCGCTGTGCAACGCGGGGGAGGAAAGCGGGAGCATCAATCTTTCGGGGCTGCGCCGTGGATGCGGGCGACGATTCTGCCGTCGTCCGTGCTGATCACCCAGATTTCATCGTCCGTCTGGGACCGCACTCTGAGGATCAGCCGTCCCGGCTGGGTGTCGCTCGACAGGATGCGGTACCCGGGCGCCAGGGTCATCGAAACCGGCTCTTTGGCCTGCGGCGTTGTGGCAGCGGGTGAACGGTGGCCCCAGCCAGCGCTGATGCCATAGATCATCACGCCCAACACGACGACGATCACCACCGCAAGACCGATGACGGCAGCCAGCCCGAGGCGATAGGTTGGCGTCGATTTCGGGTCGACCGGTGATTCAGTGGCAGGTGCTTCAGAATATTCAGACACTACGTCCTCCACGGGCGTGCGAACGGTCGAAGTGACGGCCGAAGCGGCAGGCGAGCGCCTGGATCGCTTCCTGGCCGGGGCCTGTTCCGACATGAGCCGCTCCCGCCTGCGCCAATTGATCGATGAAGGCCGCGTGACGCTGGAAGGCGCCCGCGACGGGACGACAAAAATAGGAGACCCCAACCACAGGGTCAAACCGGGCGAGCATTACAAAATCGACGTACCGCCCGTCCTCCCCGCCGAACCGGTCGGCCAGGACATCCCGCTCACTGTCGTTTTCGAGGACGACGACGTCATCGTGATCGAAAAACCTGCCGGACTGGTGGTGCATCCGGCCGCCGGCAATCCCGACGGGACTCTGGTCAACGCCCTGATCGCCCATTGCGGCGCCTCGCTGAAGGGCGTCGGCGGCGTGGCGCGTCCGGGTATCGTCCATCGCCTCGACAAGGACACCTCAGGCCTCCTCATTGCCGCCAAGAACGAACGCGCCATGCATTCGCTCGCCAAGCAGTTCGCCAATCACACCATCGAGCGCGCCTATCACGCCGTGGTATGGGGCTGCCCGCGCAATCCGGAAGGACGCATCGAGACCCAGATCGGCCGCAATCCTTTCGACCGCAAGCGCATGGGCGTGATGCGCCAAGGCGGCAAGAATGCCGTGACCCGCTATCGCGTGATCGAACGCTTCGGCGACACTGCGCGGCCGCTGGCCTCGCTCATCGAGTGCCGCCTCGAAACCGGACGCACTCACCAAATTCGCGTGCATCTCACGCACTTGGGACACCCGCTGCTGGGTGATCCGACCTACGGCCGGGCCCGAACCGCCCCGCGCGCAAAAACGCCGGAACAGGAAGCCGCTTACAAAATAATCACCGAATTTCCGCGGCAAGCGCTGCATGCGCTTCTGTTAGGGTTCCAACACCCTTCGCTGCACAAGACGCTTCGTTTCGAGTCCGTTTACCCCGCCGATATGGCAGAATTGATCGAGGCCCTCCGCGGGCTCTGAATACGTCCCAGCGTGAAAGGATCATCCATGGTACAGGTCATTACGGGCGATGAAGAATTGGTCGACCCGCACACGCCGGAAGGTGCGCTGGCTGAATTTTACCGTGCCTTCAACAGCCGCGATCTGGCCTTGATGGAACAGAATTGGGCCGGCGACGAAGCCGTGCTCTATCACGAACTCGGTGGCGTCCGGTACGGCTGGACGGAAATCCGCGAGCTTTACGAGCAGACTTTGCTGTCGAGCCCGGCAGGCGTGCTGATGACCTTCCAGGACTACCGAATCGACCGCTTCAGCGACACCTTCTTTGCCGTCGGCCTGGAGCGCGGGCTATTGAGAACCCAGAAGGACGTGCTGGAATTTCGCATCCGGGCGACTCGCCTGTTCGGCTGGCGCGGCGGGCGCTGGCGTCAAATTCACCATCATGGCTCGATCGAAGAGCCTGAATTGCTGGCCAATTACCTCGCGCTGGTACTGACCGGCCAAACCGCACGTGCGATCACTTGAAAAAGCCGAATTCGTCCCTACATGGAGCAGAGACGGCGCCGAAGGGGGCCACGCGTTAACGAATGAGGGGGTGCCGGTTACGGCGTTCACTTTATCTGGGCCCTCAAAGCGCTTAGGTTTTGCCTGCCGGCCGGCTCGGCGGCAGTATTTTGAGAATGGCCGGCTGAAATCGGCGGCCAAGGAACGGGGACCATGAGCAGTCGTGCGCTTCCAGCCCTTGCGGGGGAAAGCGGACTTTCGAGGTATCTTTCGGAGATCAAGAAGTTTCCGCTTCTGGCTCCGGAAGAGGAGTACATGCTCGCCAAGCGCTGGAAAGAGCATCAGGACCCACGAGCGGCCCACAAACTCGTCACATCGCATTTGCGTCTCGTTGCCAAGATCGCCATGGGCTATCGCGGCTACGGCCTGCCGACCTCGGAAATCATCGCTGAGGGCAATGTCGGCCTGATGCAGGCAGTCAAGCGCTTCGAACCCGAACGCGGCTTCCGCCTTGCCACCTACGCCATGTGGTGGATCCGCGCCTCCATTCAGGAATTCATTCTGCGCTCGTGGAGCCTGGTGAAAATCGGCACCACCACCGACCAGAAAAAGCTGTTCTTCAACCTGCGCAAGGCGAAGTCGAAGATCAACGCCATCGAGGAAGGCGACCTCACACCCGAACACGTCGCGGTGCTGGCCGATCAGCTCGGGGTTGGCGTAGACGAACTCGTTTCGATGAATCGCCGCCTGTCGGCGCCCGATTCCTCGCTCAACGCCCCGCTGCGCTCCGATGGCGAAAGCGAATGGCAGGACTGGCTGCCGGACGAAAGCCTCGACCAGGAAACCCGGATGGCGGAGAGCCAGGAAGTCGATGAGCGCAAGGAACTGCTCGCCGCCGCCCTCGGTGAACTGCCGGAACGCGAGCGCGAGATCATCGCCGCCCGCCGCCTGCAGGACGATCCGGCGACCTTGGAAGAGCTGAGCCACAAATTCGGCATTTCACGCGAACGCGTGCGCCAGATCGAGGTCCGTGCCTTCGACCGCCTGCAACGCGCGATGAAATCCGCCCTGCGCGAAAAGCGCGCCGGAATGGCGGAACTCAGAGCGGCCACCCAGGCGGAAGATCGGGCGGATTAGCTGGTTTGCAGGAGGCCGGGGGGCTCAGATGCGCAAACAGTTCCTGTCGATTGCGGTTTTGCTCTCGACGGCCACGTCGGCGTGGGCAGCCGATCCCTGCACCAATATTCCTGACGCCGCGCGCGCTTATCTTAAGGCTCATCCGGATTGGAAAATCCTGAGAACGTCCGATTTGATCGACGACGACAAGCAACTCTGGCGGCACTATCATAAGGCCGTGTGCCCCGGGTTAGCGGAAGTCGACCTCGATGGCAGTGGCAAGAGATACATCGGCTTGGCATTGATCCGAACCACAAAATCCGCCCAGGAAGAGCGCGTAATCATCGTTCGGGCGGCGCGAGACAAACTTGAAACCTGGACCATCTACTCCGAATTCAAAGCACCGCCGTATACCGTGATTTGGCGCGTTTCGCCCGGTACCACTTGGGAGTGGGACCAACCTAATCGGAAGATCCGTATTCCTAATGACTCACTTGTAGCCGCAACGCTGGAATCCGCAGCGCAGCAGTTTTACTTGAAAAACGGCAAGCTGGTTTACGTGCAGACCTCTGACTAACGGCGCCACAGCAGCATCTCAGCCATGTTTACCGCACCCGGTAAATCGCAATTCCCGGTGCCGGGCTTTCAATCTTCTCCATGATCTGGCGTGGAATGAACCGCGCCAGTCCTACCGCGCGCAGGATGCCGCCGATAGCGCGCGTTTTGCCGGCGACGGCACCGATCTTCTGCCAGCCTTTTTGCGGCTCGTAAGTGCCCTTGCAGCCGCCCATCGAACGGCAGAGCGAGAGATTGCGCGGGCTATAGACGTAGAGCGCGCCTGATCGCGGCAGCCCCGCGCGCACGCGATCCGTTTCACCGGCATAGCGCAACAGCAAATCGGAGCGGCGGGCCATGTCGGGATCGACCGTCACACGCGCGGAAGGATGCGCGGCCAGCCACTCGGTCAGCGATCGCTCGGCAAAGCGCGGGTTGGTATTTTCAAGATAGAGCGACGCAGCATTGCCCGCGAGCAGAAGCGCCAACGCGGCGACGGCAACACCCCGGAAGCGCGTCTGGGTAAAGTGGAGAAAAGCGTAGCCGACCAGAACGACACTGGCCCAGGCCGGAACCACGTAATAGCGCGGCACCAGATAGAGGATCGGGAAGGCCAGGGAAATGAAGCCGATCCATAGCAACGCCAAACGGGCCACTCGACGCAATACCTCGCGATCGCGCAGAGGCAACGTGCTGTTGCGCCAAGCCCAGACAGCAGCAGGTATCGCAAGCCAGAACAGCGCCGCAAATTTCTGACTGGCGAACAGCATCAACAGCGGATCGGCCCAGACGCTGACCGAGAGATTGCCCTGACGATCCAGCGCCGCGCCGGTCTTGGCCATGTGCTGGAATTCGCCGAGACGGCTGACGCTGTCATGACCGGCATCGAGACGGTAGCGATACAGCATGTCGCCCGTCATCACGCCGAAATACGTCATTTCGGCCAGGATCGGGGTCGCAAAGCCGAGCGCGACGAACACGTAATCGCGCCGCGCCGGACGGCGATCGAACAGCGCACAGGCAGCGAAGAACAACACCAGCACCGCGCTGGTTTCGCGCGTCAGGAACGCCAGTCCGGCGGCGACACCCGCAAGGAACAGCGTCGTGCGGCCGGTGGCGGTCACGAACAGCCAGAACGACAGCGACGCGAAAAACGCCTCAACAATATCGTTGTTGATGTACGTTGCCTGGACCACGAATTCGGGCGTCGCCGCCAGCAACAACACGAGGATCGCGGCGGCGCGGTCGCCGAGCGCCCGGCGGGCGAAGAAGAAATTCACCGCCAGAAAGCCGAAGAAGAACATCAGGCTCGGCAGTGCCAGCGCCAACACCGAATGTCCGAACAGCGCCAGCGAGGCGGCAACGGGCAGCACCACCGTATGACGGGTTGCCCAATGGTCCGCCCCCACCGCAGGAAAATGGGCGAGCCACGCCTCGGCCGCCAGCGCGTAGGAACGGTCGTCGGCGCCGTCGTAGCCCACGAAATGGAGCGAAACCAACACGGCAGCGACCGCAAGGGCAACAAACAACCACACGTTCGCATGGCTGCGGCGGACAGGAACCGCAAGAGTCATCGGCAACAACCATTTTGGGGCATGAGGACGCTAGCAGCGGTTCGCGCAAGGCGATAGTGGATTTCGCTGTAACGAGGCTTTAAAAGGCCCAAAGCTTACCAGACGAAATCAGAGAAATTTGATGCCTATCGCCACTATCGGCCGTACGTTCCGGTTCGAATCCGCACATTTCCTGCCCAAAGTTCCCGACGGCCATCGCTGCAAGAATCTGCATGGCCACAATTATCGGATCGAAGTCGTCGTTTCCGGCGAAGTCGATGGGCGCGGCTTCGTCAAGGATTTCGGCGAACTTGATGCCGATATGGCGCCGTTGCTCGCCAAGGTCGATCACAAGCTGCTCAACGAGGTTCCGGGTCTCGAGAATCCCACGGCGGAAATCATCGCCCGCTGGTTCCTCGGCCAGATCACCGGCGCAACGCGCGTCAAGGTTTGGGAAAACGACGACTGCTGGGCGGAAGTCAGCCGCTAACTCACAGCCTCGTGACCTTCTCACGACACAGAGATGTGTCCACGGCTCTTGAAGTGCATCCATTCGCGACTACCTTCGTGGCAACACGAGGAGACGGATATGCACCTCAAGCTCTGGCAAATCGATGCGTTCGCCAACAAGCCGCTGGAAGGAAATCCCGCCGCCGTGGTGCCGCTGGAGACGTGGATCGAACCCGGGCTGATGCAAGCCATTGCGCGCGAGAACAATCTGTCGGAGACCGCCTTCTTCGTGAAGACCGGCGACGGACGTTACGATCTGCGCTGGTTCACACCGGGCGGCGAAGTCGATCTTTGCGGCCATGCCACGCTGGCAAGCGCCTCGCTTGTGTTTGAAGAACTAGCCCGGGCGCTCAACGCCGTGCACTTCGCGACACGCTCGGGAGAACTGGTTGTGACGCGAGGCGGCGACGGGCTCACTATGACACTGCCCAGCGATCCGCCTGCGCCGTTCGCGGCTCCGAGCGGTTATGCCGAAGCGATCGGCGAAGCACTGGAGACGGTCCCGCCGCGGGAATTGTTTGCAGCCCGCTATCTGGTGGGGGTATGGGACGATCCCAAAACGATACGCGCGATGAAAGGCTGCGGCGCCGTCGCTCCGCTATTACGCCAGCAGAATTTCTGGGGCATGGCGGTAACGGCACCCGGCGACGAGAACTACGACTTTATTTCGCGCTTCTTCGCCCCCGACAAAGGCGTGCCGGAAGACCCGGTGACCGGATCCTCGCACACCATCCTGACGCCGTTCTGGGCTGAGCGCCTCGGCAAGAAAACGATGAAGGCGCGCCAAGTCTCTCCGCGTGGAGGCGACCTCACGGTCACCGACGACGGCGTGCGCACCGTCATCGCTGGAAAGTGCGCGCTTTATATGAAGGGCGAGATCCTTATTTAAGGCGTGCCCAGAATGATGTTGCGCTCGCAGGTGCCGGGCGCGGGCTTGGCACCGGGTGCTTCGCCGGCCATCACGCGCATGCGGTAGAAGTGCGGGCTACTGTCGTCGCTCGACAGATCGGCGAGCTTGACCATACCGGCCGGCGTGATCAGCGACTGGTTCTGGGCCACGTAAATGGCGACGAATTCCGGCCACCAGGCGATGTCGCCCGTTTGGGGCGCGGTCACTTCTTCGAACCGGGTCGAGGTCGGGAATTGGCTGGCCGGGATGAAACCGTACTGAAGGCCGGAACTGCAGAAGACGCGCCAGACATATTCGGAGCCGTCGTCGTGATGGCGGCTGAGAGTGGCGACCTGCGCCTGTGACCCGGTCGGAATGGCGGCCGAAGCCGGGATGGCAAGTGCGGCAAAAACTGAAGCAGCAAGAAGAAGTCGGCGCATCGTGGTCCCCGTCTACCCAAGCCCGGCTCTGGCTGCGGTGTTAACCGTCTGTCCCAGAATGGGGCTGTTTTTGTTCCTTTCCAGGGACGTTGCAAGGCGCTTGCCGGATTAATCCCCAGGAACAGAGCCAAAAACGGAAGACCGGGTTCATTCGACGGCGTCCTCATCGTTAATGGTCTCGCCAAAAGCGGCGAGGCCCTCTTCGAGGTAATCGCCCAAGAGCGGCAGGCCGATGAGGTATTGCGCCGTCCGCTTGTTGTGCTCGGTACGGGCGGTCTCGAGCGCCTGATCCCATTCGCCGATGTCGTAGGTACCGCGACCAAGCCAAGCGAGCGCGACGAGGTTGATCTGCTCTTCCTCGTTCAGCGCCCGAATCGCATCGGCCAATTCCTGGCGGGTGAGATCGCCCGGCGCGTCCTCCAGGATATCGGCATCGCCGTCGTCGGTCGGATTGGAGCCCGACTCGTCATCGGTCAGCGGCTCCTTGGCGTCGTAGGCCCGCGCCTTGAGGATGATGAAAGCGACCTTGTCGGTGGCAATGGCAAGCGTCGGATTCTGCGGAGCGGCATCCGGAATGGCCGGCATGGGATGATCCTGACAAGCGGTTGCGGGGAGGAAACGGCCGGCCTTCGGGCGGGTTCCGGAAAGGCGCCAAAACCGGCTACACTCGGCGCGACGTCGTCCGCTGGGAAGGGCAACCATGAAGTACGGGAATGCGATTGTTGCGGCGGCGTTTCTGCTCGTCGGCCCGGCATCTGCCGGCACCAAGATCGACGATCCGGTGGTGTTCGTGAAAGGCGTTTACGCGCATTGGAACGCGTCGCAGCCGGAGCCCAAAGGCGTGTTCTCTGCACGACTAGAAGCGTTGGCGGCACTCGATGAAAAAGAAGCCCATGGCGAGGTCGGTCGCGGCAACGATTTTTCATTCTGGTGCAATTGCCAGGACGGCGACGTGAAAAACGTGGCGGTCAAAGGCTGGGCCGTTGCCAATGCACCTGACCGCAAAGTGGTCGAAGCCAAATTCCAGCTCGAGGGCAAGAAGGAACGCCTGCTGTTCTACTTCGAGAAGACCAAGGCGGGCTGGAAGATCGACGACGTGCAATCGCTCGCCACCGATCCGTGGACGCTGTCGGTGATCTACAAATACGGTTGGGCGGACGGACGATAGATATTCCGCATACAGATCATTAACCGAGTACAGCCGCGACCCGCGCACGAATCTTTCGTGCACGCGACATTTCAGAAAACGACAGAAGTTCCGTTTGACTACCGCAGGGAGAATCTATAGACACGTAGCTGGGCCACGCCTCCCCAACGAGGTGCTAACATTCTGGAAGGAATGTCGGATGACAAACGATCCGCTGGCTGTGCGTCCTGCACGGCCTTTTTTTTCGTCTGGACCTTGCGCCAAGCGCCCGGGCTGGACTCCGCAAAATCTCCAACTCGATACGCTCGGCCGTTCGCACCGCGGCAAGCTCGGTAAGGCGCGGCTGAAGGAAGCCATCACGCGCACCAAGGCCGTGCTGGAAATCCCCGCGGATTATCGCGTCGGCATCGTTCCGGCCTCGGACACCGGCGCCGTCGAAATGGCGCTGTGGTCGATGCTGGGCGCCCGCCCCGTCGACATGCTGGCATGGGAAAGCTTCGGCGAAGGCTGGGTCACCGACGTCGTCAAACAGCTCAAGCTGAAAGACGCGCGCGTGCTGAAGGCCGGCTACGGCGAGATCGTTGATCTGAAACAGGTCGATTTCACCCACGACGTGGTGTTCACCTGGAACGGCACGACGTCTGGCGTCCGCGTTCCTAACGGCGACTGGATTCCCGATAACCGCGAAGGCCTCACCATCGCTGACGCCACCAGCGCCGCGTTTGCGCAGGACATCGCCTGGAACAAGCTCGATGTCGTCACCTTCTCCTGGCAGAAGGCGCTCGGCGGCGAAGCGGCGCACGGCATTCTGGTTCTGAGCCCGCGCGCGGTAGAACGTCTGCAGACCTACACGCCGGCATGGCCGCTGCCGAAGATCTTCCGCATGACCAAGGGCGGCAAGCTCATCGAAGGCATTTTCGAAGGCGAGACCATCAACACGCCGTCGATGCTGGCCGTAGAAGATTATCTCGATGCCCTCAAATGGGCCGAGCAGATCGGCGGCCTCAAGGCGCTGATGGCGCGTTCGAATGCCAGCCTGGCGGCCATCGCCGACTGGGTAAAGACGTCGAACTGGGCCGCGTTCCTCGCCAAGGACGAAGCCATCCGCTCGAACACCTCGGTCTGCTTGAAGGTGGTCGATCCGTGGTTCGAAGCCCTCGATGCCGAAGCCAAGGCCGCGGCGGCCAAGAAGATCGCCGCCACCTTGGACAAGGAAGGGGTCGCCTTCGATCTCGGCGCCTATCGCGATGCGCCTCCGGGCCTTCGCATCTGGTGCGGTGCCACGGTCGATACTGCCGACATCAAGGCCCTGCTGCCCTGGCTCGATTGGGCCTGGGACAAGGTCAAGGCCGGCTGATACCCAGACGCCTGAAACGCGACAGACGCATTCCCGTGTAGGGTTTGCCGAACACATTTCAGGCAATGGGGGCTTCCGATGGCGTTTACGCCCGAGAACGATCTGGAGAGTGCCATGTTGCAGGCGGCTGCAAACCCGTCCGCGCAAACCGATTTCTACCGCCTGCTGCTCAGCAGCGAGCTGGTGGTACTCGGAACCATGGCCGACGCCATAACGCTCGAAACGGTGCAAGGTCCGGCCGGGGAATTCCACCCCGTGTTCACCTCGCCCGCGCGGGTCGAAGCGCTGAAGGTAGGACCGCTTCCGCAGTTCACGATCCAGGGACGACGGTTATTCGAAATCGCCGCCGGCGCCGAGTTCGTGATCAATCCGGGATCGGCCCCCGACAGGATCCTGAAAGCCGATGAGATCGACTGGTGCCTGAAGACGTTTCCGCCGGATGGCGAAATCGTCGTCATGCAGCCGAAAGAGTATCCCGCCACGCTGGTGAAGGGACTGTCTGTCCTGTTCTCTAGCCGGGCGGCGATCGAAGCGGCCCATCTCGCATTCGTGGCGCGGACCGGTATTGATACCGAGCCGCATCCGATGATCGGACTGGAAGCGGATGGAGACGTCCCGCGCCTGGCGCAGGAAATCTTCGAAGCGGCCGCGGCGATCATGCCCGGTGCGGCCGTGGAAGTTGTCTATCTCGATCCCCGAAGCCCCTTGGACCCATTGCAACAATATTTGCTGAGCGTGCCGCCGTTCTACCGGCGGACGCTTCCACCGAATTGAGAGGGACTAACCATGCCTAAGGTACTTATTGCCGACAAGCTCTCCTCCGCCGCCGTCAATATCTTCAAGGTTCGTGGCGTCGAAGTTGACGTCAAGACCGGTCTTGCCAAGGAAGAACTCCTGAAGATCGTCGATCAGTACGACGGTATCGCCATCCGTTCGGCCACCAAGATCACCAAGGACGTGATCGCGGCCGCCAAGAAGCTGAAGGTCGTCGGCCGCGCCGGTATCGGCGTCGACAATGTCGACATCCCGGCCGCCACCGCCGCCGGCGTAATCGTGATGAACACGCCGTTCGGCAACTCCATCACCACCGCCGAGCATGCCATTTCGCTGATGATGGCTCTCGCGCGTGAAATTCCCGCTGCCAACGCTTCGACGCATGCCGGCAAGTGGGAGAAGAACCGCTTCATGGGCGTCGAGCTTTACGGCAAGACGCTCGGCCTGATCGGCTGCGGCAATATCGGCGGCATCGTTGCCGATCGCGCCAAGGGCCTCAAGATGCACGTCGTCGCCTACGACCCGTATCTGTCGGCGGAACGCGCCAAGGAACTCGGCGTCGACAAGGTGGAATTGGACGACCTGCTCGCCAGCGCCGATTTCATCAGCCTGCATACGCCGAAGACGCCGGAGACCAAGAACATCATCTCGGCCGCCGCCATCGCCAAGATGAAGAAGGGCGCGCGCCTCATCAATTGCGCCCGCGGCGGTCTGGTCGATGAAGCCGCGCTGAAGGCGGCGCTCGATTCCGGTCATCTTGCTGGTGCTGCGATCGACGTGTTCGAAACCGAGCCGGCCAAGGAAAGCGTGCTGTTCGGCAACGAAAAGGTCGTCTGTACCCCGCATCTGGGCGCCTCCACCGAAGAAGCGCAGGAAAATGTCGCGCTGCAGGTCGCCGAACAGATTTCCGACTACCTCATTACCGGCGCCATCACGAATGCGCTCAACATGCCGTCCATCTCGGCGCAGGAAGCCCAGCTGGTGAAGCCGTGGATCAGCCTGGCCGAAATGCTCGGCGCTTTCGCCGGCCAGCTCACCGAGAACGAAATCCTCGCGGTCGAAATCCTCTATGAAGGCACCGCGGCGAAGTTGAACCAGCGGGCACTGACGCAAGCCGCGCTTGCGGGTC
>JAHFQC010000151.1 GCA_023259375.1 Alphaproteobacteria bacterium | reverse complement strand
TGGGCTGAAATACGGGGTTTCCGGCGGCAGGCCGGTCGTGGTATTGGCCGCGTCCCATGATCCCGACCTCCAAGCTTGAACGTCTGCTCGACCGTTTCCACGCCGTGGAGGCGGAGCTGTCGTCCGGCGTCGCCGGCCCGTCTTTCGTCAAGCTGTCGAAGGAGCATGCCGAACTGTCGCCGGTGATCGAGGCGGCGCAGTCCTATCGCGCGGCGCAGCAGCAGTTCGAAGAGGCCGACGCGCTGATCGCCGATCCGTCCACCGACTCCGAAATGCGAGCGCTGGCGGAAGAGGAACGGGCCGAACTCAAAGTCACGCTCGAAAAACTCGAGCATGCGCTCAAGGTCCAGCTCCTGCCCAAGGACGCCGCCGACAATTCCTCCGCGATCGTCGAAATCCGTGCCGGGACCGGCGGCGACGAAGCGGCGTTGTTCGCCGGCGACCTGCTCGAGATGTATCGGCGCTACTGCCAGCTTCAGGGCTGGAAAATCGAGTTGATGAGTCTCTCCGAATCCGATCTCGGCGGCATCAAGGAAGCCGTGATGGACGTGCAAGGGCAGGGCGTGTTCGCCAAGCTGAAGTTCGAAAGCGGCGTGCATCGCGTCCAGCGCGTTCCGGTGACCGAGGCGGGCGGGCGCATTCACACCTCAGCGGCGACGGTGGCGGTGTTGCCGGAAGCCGAAGACGTCGACATCGAGATCAACGAAAAAGACCTCCGCATCGACGTTTTCCGCGCCTCGGGTGCGGGCGGCCAGCACGTCAACAAGACCGAAAGCGCGGTGCGCATCACCCATTTGCCGACCGGCCTTGCGGTGGCGCAGCAGACCGAAAAAAGCCAGCACAAGAACAAGGCGCAGGCGATGAAGCTCCTGAAGGCGCGCCTCTATGAGATGGAGCGGACCAAAGTCGACTCCGCTCGCGCCTCGGCGCGCAAAAGCCTCGTCGGCTCGGGCGATCGTTCGGAACGCATCCGCACCTACAATTTTCCGCAAGGGCGGGTCACCGATCACCGCATCAACCTGACGCTCTATAAGCTCGACCGCATCATTACTGGTGATGATCTCGGCGACGTCATTGATGCTCTGGTGACGGAAGATCAGGCCAGCCGTCTCGCCGAACTGGAATCGGACGCGTCGTGAGCGATCCCGCATGAAAGATCATCGGGCCGACGCAATCCGCCGTCTCGCCGACGCCGGAATCGACAATCCCCGGCTCGATGGGCGGCTATTGTGGGACGCCTCGCAGCGCAATCCCGGCATCTTCGAAAGCTTCGTCAAGCGCCGGCTGGCGCATGAGCCGATCGCCTATATCGTCGGCTACAAGGAATTCTGGAGCCTCGAATTCATTGTCGAGCCCGGCGTCCTGATCCCGCGGCCAGCGACCGAGACGATCATCGAACAGGTCTTCGACCGTTATGCCGATATCGGCGCGCCGCTGAAAATTCTCGATCTCGGAACCGGATCGGGTTGCCTGCTTACCGCGTTACTCAAGGAATATCCGAATGCGCGCGGCCTCGGCATCGACGAGTCCGAAAAGGCGCTTTCGGTTGCGGCCCGCAACATCGAGCGTAATGGCGTGCAGACGCGTGCGGAGATCAAGCGCGGCAACTGGATGGAGAATCTGGACTGCGGCTGGGACGTGATCGTTTCCAACCCGCCCTATATTCCGACCGGCGACATTCCCGGTCTGGACCCCGATGTTCGCGACTATGAGCCGCTGGCAGCGCTCGACGGCGGGCCCGACGGCCTCGATGCGGTTCGGGCCCTGGCGGCAGGGTTCCGGCGGCTTCTCAAGGGAACGGCGTTTGTGGAAATCGGCATCGGCCAAGCCGAATCGGCACAAATCCTGATGGCGGACGCGGGATTGTCGGTGCACCATATCGCTGCCGATCTCGCGGGAATCCCGCGGGTTGTGGTTACCGGCCCATAAGTGCCTGGCCCGACGGAGGGCCGAAAAAAGTGTTGGAATAGCCTCGGCGACCGGCTAGTTTCCGATTCCGGGGAGAGGCGCCGGGCCCCTTTGGGCCAGGCGATTGTGGCGCGTAGATCGCGCCCGGCCTCTGGCACTGCGAAAGACGTACTCGAATGATGTTCATGCAAGGCGGCCTCACGCGCGCGCAGCGGACTCTATGGTCCGTAAAATGTGCTTCGGCCGGAACCTAAGGGGATGTTGGTGAAACGCTCTCGGAGAGGCGGCCGCAGGCCGCAAAATGGTCATAGCGGACACATCGGCGGTAGCGGCGGTGGTGGAGGCGGCGGCGGCGGTGGCGGCGGATTCAATCCGAACCGCAGCTACGACTCCAGCGGCCCCGAAGTGAAGATCCGCGGCACGGCCTCTCATATCTATGAGAAGTACTTGCAGCTCGCGCGCGATGCCAACGCCATGGGCGACCGCATCATGGCTGAGAATTATCTGCAGCACGCCGAGCACTATTTCCGCATTATGGCCGCCGCACAGGCCCAGCAGGCCGCGTGGCAGGCTCAGCAGGCCGCCCAGCAGCCGCGTCCCGCGGCCGGCACCGGCGACCAGCCTGGCGCGGCACCCGCCGCAGCCGGGAGCACCAGTGCTCCGTCCTTCTCCCTGGCCGAAGGTGGCCAGGAGGTCGATGAGACCGAAGATGAGGGCGAAGAATCCGAGGTGGCGGAGTAAATCCGCCGCTTCCGTCCCCTTTCATAGGCATTCCTCCCCCGCATCGGCGTGGGAGGGATTCCGTTGGGGCGGATCGCGCAGACCTTTCTGTCGCGCCCCTTGTAGCTGCCGCTCTCAATTCCCACATATCCGTGTGGCGCGACGCCCATTCCGGGGTCGTGCGTTAACCGGACTCGTCCTAGGCTGCCGCGATTGCAGGGCCTGGGCCAAGAGGGCTTGAGAGGCAGACATGGATATCGAGAAATTCACCGAAAGGGCGCGCGGATTCATTCAATCGGCGCAAGGTTTGGCCCTTCGTTCCAACCACCAGTATTTCACCCCTGAACACCTGTTGAAGGTCCTGATCGATGACGAAGAGGGCTTGGCGGCCCGCCTGATTGCCGCTGCCCACGGCCGTCCCGAGCAGGTCCGCGATGACGTCGCCCGGGCGCTGCAGAAGATGCCCCAGGTGCAAGGCGCCCAGCAGAACTACATCCACAACGATACCGCCCGGCTGCTCGAAAGCGCCCAGCAAATCGCCACCAAGGCGGGCGACAGCTTCGTTACCGCCGAATACTTGTTGCTGGCGCTGGCGATGTCGGCCGGCGATTCCGCGCGCATCCTGAAAGATGCCGGGGTCACGCCGCAGAACTTGAACAAGGCCATCGCCGATTTGCGCAAGGGACGCACCGCCGACAGCGCCACGGCGGAGAACGCCTACGACGCGCTCAAGAAATACGCCCGCGACCTCACCGAACTCGCCAAGACCGGCAAGCTCGATCCGGTGATCGGCCGGGATGAAGAGATCCGCCGCACCGTCCAGGTACTGTCGCGGCGCACCAAGAACAATCCCGTGCTGATCGGCGAGCCCGGCGTCGGCAAGACCGCCATCGCCGAAGGCTTGGCACTGCGCATCGTCAATGGCGACGTGCCCGAAAGCCTGCGCGACAAGCGGCTGATGGCGCTCGACATGGGCGCCCTGATCGCCGGTGCCAAGTATCGCGGCGAATTCGAAGAGCGGCTGAAGGCCGTTCTCACGGAAATCACCGCCGCCGAAGGCAAAGTGATCCTCTTCATCGACGAAATGCATACGCTTGTTGGCGCTGGCGCCGGCGAGGGCGCGATGGATGCGTCCAACCTGCTGAAGCCGAGCCTCGCCCGCGGTGAACTGCATTGCGTCGGTGCCACCACGCTCAACGAGTACCGCAAGCACATCGAAAAAGATGCCGCTCTGGCGCGGCGTTTCCAGCCGGTGTTCGTCAGCGAGCCAACGGTGGAAGACACCATCTCGATCCTGCGCGGCTTGAAAGAGAAATACGAAGTGCACCACGGCGTGCGGATCACCGACGGCGCGATCGTCGCGGCGGCGGAGCTTTCCAACCGCTACATCACCGACCGCTTCCTGCCCGACAAGGCCATCGACCTGATGGACGAGGCCTCGTCGCGCCTGCGCATGCAGA
>JAHFQC010000036.1:42066-44116 GCA_023259375.1 Alphaproteobacteria bacterium | reverse complement strand
CCGTCGGCGATGGCCACTACGATGTCACCGATCTTGTGAACGACCGTGTGCAGCATTACGGCTTGCGCCAGAAGGCCGCCGCCATCGGCTGGGGCAGCAACGGCGGGGCGACCATTCCGCTGTTTGGCGGCCAGTTCAAAGCCAATGCCACCTATCAGGACTCGCCCAGTTACTCGCGCAACAGCTATTTCGCGCCGGTCAACGGCTGGACCATCGTCACCTCGAAAGGATCCAAGAAGGGTGAGGCTGGTCTGCACTGGATCGGCCCGGTTGAAGGTCTCGAACTCGAAACGCTGGCGCTGCAGCGTTTTAGCCGCTCAACCAATCGGCAGGAATCGACGGCATCGGGCAAGAACCAGGTCTTCTGGTCACGCACCCGGACCGCCGAGAGCATCGCCCGTGCCACCGTGCGGTATAATCCGTCTTCGGATTTGACAATCGAAGGCGGCACCGAAGGCGCATATAACCAGCTCGACGGATCCTCGACCTACCAGCTCAACGGCGCCGCGGTTGCATTGCCGTCGGCCAATGCGCGGGTCGACGAGAAGCGCGGCGAAATCTTCGCTCAGGCGATGTGGACCATCACGCCGCAATGGAAGCTCGAAGCGGGCGCACGCGCCGAATACTCGGTGATTTCGGAAACCGGCGAGACCTCGAACAGCCGCGAGTTCTTCTATCCCAAGCCGCGCCTGCTGATGACCTGGAGCCCGTACAAGGACACGCAGGTGCGGCTGCGCTACGAACGCGTGCTGGGCCAGCTCGACTTCTCCAATTTCGTGGCCTCGTCGAATCTCAGTTCCAACGGGGTTTCCGCCGGCAATCCCAACCTCTCGCCCGATCGCCATTCACAATACGAAGTATCATTCGAGCAGCATTTCTGGAACACGGGCGCCATCGTCTTGACGCTGACGCACGACGACATTTCGGGCGTGATGGACTATATCCCGGTGCACGGGGCCTCCGGTCTGTTCGATGCGCCCGGCAATATCGGCGGCGGTCACAAGAACACGGCCGATCTCGAAATCACGCTGCCGCTCGACAAATTCGGTGTGACGCACGGGCTCCTCAAGGCGACGCAGATTTTCCAGTTGTCCGGCGTACGCGATCCTGCGGCGGGCAATACCCGCGCCATATCCGGCGTTCGCCCGCGCGTCTTCAAGTACACTTTTACCCAGGATATCGAGAGCCTGAATTCGACCTGGGGCATCTTCTTCTTCACCGGCTGGAGCGAGCAGTACTTCCGGCCGACCAAGTTCGAGCAGGCCAAGACCGTTCCGCCGTACATCGAAGTCAATTGGGACTACAAGCCGACGCCACAATGGATGTTCTCGGTCGCGGTCAAGAACGTCATTCCGTTCAGCTACCAGGATATCAATGTCACCTATCCGGGTTTGCGCGGATCGGCTTCCCCGTCGCAGATGACCGACTACAAACTTAAGTCGCAGGCGCGCCTCTATGTCGAAATCCGCCGGACGCTGTAGCTAACGCCGCTGCAGGTATCGTAACACCACGGCGGCGGCAAACGCCCAGGCAGCGCCGAGACACCAGCCGGCGATGACGTCGCTCGGCCAGTGCACACCGAGGAAGACGCGCGAGAAGCCGATCATCAGTGCGAGCAGGCCCGCCACGGCGAAGGCGAGTATCTTGACCGGACGCGCCGGATCGAGATCGGCGACGATCACGGCGAGCAGGAAATAGGTGGCGGTCGCAACCGTCGAATGGCCGCTCGGGAAACTCATCGAGGTCGGCAGGTCGCCGTAGACCGCAAAGGTCGGCCGCACCCGCTCGTAGAAATTCTTGAACAGGCCGCTGGAGAGTTGCGCCAGCACCACCGAAGCCGCCAGCACCAGCGCCTCGCGCCGGTGGCGATAAGCGAGTAGGGCGATGACGGCAATGACCGTCACCAGCAGCAGCAGGGTAACGCCGCCGAGCGCAGTGACATCGCGCATGCTTTCGACCAGCCAATGCGGCCCGATGGCGGCGTGCGGATTGCCGGGAACGCGCAGCGCCGAAAGGATGGCGCGGTCGTAGGCATCGAGCTCGCCCTCGT
>JAHFQC010000036.1:0-42056 GCA_023259375.1 Alphaproteobacteria bacterium | reverse complement strand
GCATCTCGTCGGCGATGCCGAGGAAGCCCCACACCGCCGCCGCCGCCGCAATCCAGACGGCCAGCACGGTGAGTTCGATGCGGGGGAAGAAACGGTTCAGCACGATGGCCCTTAGTGGCAATGGCACAAAAAATAGCGGACGGGTTGCCCCGTCCGCCAGTCTTCAATCATCGCTGTCGGCGAATTAACCTGCCTTGGCGTCTTCCTTGGCTTTCTTGCGGTCGGCGACGATCTGGTCGGCGACCTTGCCGGAAAGTTCCTGCAAATGGTCGAACTCGACGTCGAACGTGCCGACGCCTTGGGTCAACGAGCGAAGCTCGATAATGAGGTTCGAGATCTCGTTGC
Source organism: Alphaproteobacteria bacterium (assembly GCA_023259375.1). Classification (GTDB taxonomy): domain Bacteria; phylum Pseudomonadota; class Alphaproteobacteria; order Micropepsales; family Micropepsaceae; genus Rhizomicrobium. The sequence goes on along the minus strand of JAHFQC010000036.1, from coordinate 41,711 downwards.
GCGGCATCTCGGCCACCACCGTGTCCCAGCCCTTCCAGCCTTCGCGCGCATCGTAGCCGAGCAGCTGGCCGCGCCGTCCCGACACCACCGCGTTGATCTTCGAGGTGGTTTCGTTGGGCACGTGGATGCGCACTTTCATGATCGGCTCCAAGAGCACCGGCGCGCACTGGGGCATGCCTTCCTGCATGCCGATGCGGGCCGCGGTCTGGAACGCCGCGTCCGAGGAGTCTACGGTGTGATAGGAGCCGTCCGTCAGCGTCACCGACAAATCGACCACTGGGAACCCGAGCGGACCTTCGACCAAGTAAGCGACCACGCCCTTTTCCACCGACGGGATGAACTGCTTCGGCACCACGCCGCCGACGATCTCGTCGATGAAGGCAAAGCCCGCGCCGCGCGGTTGCGGCTTGATCTCGAGCACGCAATCGCCGAACTGGCCATGACCGCCCGACTGCCGCTTGTGCCGTCCGCGGATTGTCACCGGTTTGCGGATGGTTTCCTTGTACGGAACGCTGGCGGGCTTGGTATTGAGCTTGAGGCCATAGCGGCTCATCAGCTTGTCCACCGCCACGCGCAGGTGGATTTCGCCTTGGCCAGCCAGCGCCATTTCGTGCAGTTCGGAATCCTGGGCGAAGTGGAGCGAAGGATCTTCTTCGACCAGTTTCGCCAGTGCGGCCGTCAGTTTCACTTCGTCGGCCCGGTTGGCGGCCTGGATCGCCAGCTTGTAGACCGGCGTCAGAACCTCAAGCTCGGCCTTCTTCGCCGGCGCCTTGCCGGTGGTCAGTGTCGAGCCGGTCGGGATGCCTTCGAGGCGCGCCAGCGCGACGGTTTCACCGGCCGTGGCTTCGGTGATCTTGGTCGCATTGGCGCCGACGATCTGCGCAATGCCGCCGACGCGGGTTTCTTCGCCGTCGGAGGTCTTGAGCACGGCGCCGTCCTTCAGCGTGCCCTGCATCACGCGCGCGATCGATAGTTTGCCGCCGCGTTCGGAATACAGCGTCTTCATCACCTGCACGTAGGTGTCGGCGCTTTCCGGAATGCCGAGCCGCTTGGCGGCGACCGAGACGTTGGGGCTGTCGTGGCGCAACGCCTTCATCAGACGCGTAATGCCCTGACCGCGTTCGGCCGAGCCGAGGAACACCGGCACCAACAGGCCTTCGGAAAACTCGCGCTGGAGGTCGCTGAACACTTCCTCGCGCGCCGGTTCCATATCGGTGAGCAGCTCCTCCATCAGGCGCTCGTCGTAATCGGCGAGCTTTTCCAGCATGGTGTAGCGGGCCTGCTTCTCCTCGTCGGGATCGACGATGTCGACCTGCTCCGAAGGCCTGCCGTCGCGGTAGGCGAAGGCGCGTTCAAGCGCGAGATCGATGAAGCCGGTGATCTGTTCGTTCTGCCAGATCGGAATCTGGCGGAGCAGCAACGGCGTGTCGCTGGCCTCCTGCAGAGCGGAGAGGATATCGGTGAGGGTTCCGGTCGCCTTGTCGATCTTGTTGACGAACATCATGTGCGGGATCTTGAGGTCCGCCAGCCGCTTCATATAGGGGCGCAGCATCTGGACCTTGGCCGGTTCAGGCTCGATCACCACCACGGCGGCGTCGATGCCGGGAAACGTGAACAGGCTGTCCTGCAGAAATTCGATGGAACCGGGGCAGTCGAGGAGGGTGAAACTCTGATCGATGAAGGTCGTCGTGGCGCAGTTGATTTCGACGCTCATCTGGCGCGCCCGCGCTTCCGGGCTGGCGTCGCCCACCGTGTTGTTGGCCGAGACCGAACCCTTGCGGGCCGTCGTACCGTTGGCGAATAGAACGGCTTCGAGCAGCGTGGTCTTGCCGGAGCCGTATGGTCCTACCAGGGCCACAGTGCGTGGCCCTTTTCCTCCATTTGCACTCGACATTATTGGCCTCCTTCGGACCCTGCTGGAATAGGGCCCGGGGGGGCGCGGCGGGCGCTGGTCCCGGTGACTGGGCCGCGTCACGCGCCCCGTTTTGGTCTTCCAAGCCTCGCGCCGAATCCCCCGACTTGGCAAGGGGTTCACGGTCGGGTTGCGGAACTTATCCCGTCACCTTTGCCGCAGGCCTGGAACCCCGCAGCCCTCTATACTGGCGCCGCAGCCAAGCCCTGAGGTCTGACGTGACCGAACGCCTAATACCGGAGCGCTCCGTTCACCCGGTGATGTTCCTTCTGATGTTCGTGCCGATGGGTATTTCCAACGGCTTCGTGGCCGTGACCCTGGGGTTCCTTCTGGCGGCGGCCGGGGTCGGGATCGACGCCATTGCGGTCCTCGGCGTGTGGTCGCTCTTGCCCCAGGTGTTCAAGGTCATCGGCGGGCCGCTGGTCGACGCCACCCTGACGGCCAAGATCTGGTATTTCGTTTCGGCCCTGGTTACCGGACTGTTGATTGCATCGACAGGGTTTGTGCCGACCTCGGCTTCGCATCTGCCCTTGATCACCACGCTGGTGTTCGTGATCAGCGTGGCGTCGGCGTTCTCGGCGCTGGCGGCCGACAGCATCATGGCCCATGCCACCACCGAGGCCGAAAAGGGCCGGGCCGGCGGCTGGAGCCAGGCGGGCAATCTCGGCGGTTCGGCGATCGGCGGCGGCGTGGCGCTGTGGCTGGCGCAGAACCTGACCCCGGCCGGAGACCTCGCGGGCGGCCAGTGGCTGACCCGTCATACCGGCATGGTGTGGTTCAGCGATGCCGCCACCTGGATGAGCCATAATATCGAGGGCGGACTGATCGGCGCCTGCGCCGCCGGATTGTTGTGCCTGCTGACGTCCTTCGCGCTGTTTTCCGTCCATGAGCCGCCCGCGGATCATCGCGCCGGCAGTTTCGGCCAAAGCCTCGTCAACGTCGGTAAGGATCTGTGGGTGCTGTTGAAGTCGCGCCGCGGTCTGCTGGCGTTCGTCGCCATGTGCCTGCCGATCAGCGCCGCGGCGATGACCCAGTTGTGGAGTGCGGTGGCGCAGGACTGGCATGCCTCGGCCAACTCGGTGGCACTGATCAATGGCGTGCTCGGCGGCGTCATCACCATGGTCGGCTGCATCGTCGGCGGCTGGGTGTGCGATCGCATGAACCGCATGGTCGCGTTCAATCTGTTCAGCATCATCACGTCGGTGCTGGTCCTGGCGACTGCGTTCTCGCCGCGGACCGAAGCGATGTACATGTTCTATGTCGGCCTCTACATGCTGATCGCGGGCTTCTGCTATGCCGCCTTCGGGGCGGTGGTGCTGGAGGCGATCGGCAAGGGCGCGGCGGCGACCAAGTACAATCTCCTGGCCGGCATCGCCAACGCGCCGATCATGTATCTGTCATGGCTCGACGGACAGGCGCATGTCTGGCATGCGCCCTCGTGGCTGCCGCAGGACGGCTCAACCTTGATGCTCTTGACCGAAGCCTTGGTGCCGGTCGCCGGAACGACGGTGCTGGTCGTGTTCTATTTCCTGACCAAGCAGCTTTATAAGGGAAAACCCGTAGCGGCGGAGTAACCCTTCGGCGACGACGTCCTTCTACTGTTCTCGCCGGTTCAAACCGGGAGAACGTCATGCACGACCACGAGGTTTGTTTGCATCGCCGTCAGTTCGGTCTGCTCGTTGCTGGTGCCGCAGGGCTGGCGCTTGTGCCGTTCTCGGCGCAGGCCGGACATGCCGAGGCGCTGGTGCTGACCTGCATGGACTATCGTCTCGTCGATGATGCCGTGAAGTTCTTCGACGCCAAGCATTTTACCGGCGAATACGATCAGGTGAGCCTGGCCGGCGCGTCGCTGGCAGGCGTGTCGGATAAGTTTCCGTCGTCGAATGCGGCGGTCTGGGACCATGTCCAGATCGCCAAGACCCTGCACCATATCCAGAAGGTGATTGTGCTCGATCACCGCGACTGCGGCGCCTACAAGGTCGCCTTCGGTGACAAGTTCGCGGCCGAGAAGGCTGCCGAGACCGAGCAGCACAAGAAGGTCATGGCCGAGTTCAAGGCGATGCTTGCCAAGAAACATCCCGATCTCGGGATCGAGTTTTATCTCATGGCGCTCGACGGCACCGCCGAGGCGATCGCCGTTTAGCGCGTCAGAATACCGAACAGACGCGGCAGCTGCTGGTCGTGGTCGCGCGCGAGGTGGGTGAGCGAGTCCGTGGGCCCGTCCACCGGCACGCCGGCGGCCTTGAGCTTGGTCACCGCCTGATCCGCCGTCAGCCCGAGCGCCGGAGCCGACACGGAAATCGGGGCGTCGGCGACCCGGTTAACCACCATCCACGGTCCGCCGCCATGGCCGCCACGCTCGCCGCCGCCCGAGGGCATGGCCATGACAATGAGAACGGCGAGGGCAGCTCCGACGCCGCCGACAATGGCGGCGCCGACCCAGGACGACATGATCTTTTTGATGCCCGGCCAGTTACGGACGATGTGCATCACCATGGCCGCCACGAAGGCGACACCGATCCACTCGTGAATCTCGCCGATCTCGCCGCGAATGCCGAACAGCAGCATCAGTCCGGTGACGGACACTGCGAGGCTGGTCACGATGCTGAGGGGGGTGGCGTACTTCTTGAGGAATTCCATGGTGGGGCTCCGGAAAGCGGGTCGATCGATTGAACGCTCGATCCTACCCGTTTCCGTTGCGCCATTTTTGTCGGCTCACGCCGATTTGAGAGGCCTTGCGATTATTTGAGCTCCGCCGTGAAGCGCTGGATGCGGCGGCAGGCTTCTTCCAGCAGGCTGTTGGAGGTCGCGTAGGAGATGCGGAAGAACGGCGATAGGCCGAACGCCGCGCCATGCACCACCGCCACGCCTTCGCCTTCCAAGAGCGCGCCGGCGAAGTCCTCGTCGGTCATGATCTTCTTGCCCGAGGGGGCGGTCTTGCCGATCAGGCCGCGGATCGACGGGTAGACGTAGAAGGCGCCTTCCGGCTTGGGGCACTCGATGCCGGTCGCCTGATTCAGCATCGAGACGACCAGATCGCGGCGTTCCTCGAACGCCTTCTTGCGCACCGGGATGAAATCCTGCGGGCCGTTGAGCGCTTCGACGCTCGCCCATTGCGAGATCGAGGCGGCATGGCTCACCGACTGGCTCTGCAGCTTGGCCATGGCTTTGACCAGCGGCTCGGCGCAGCCGCAGAAGCCGACGCGCCAGCCGGTCATGGCATAGGCTTTCGACACGCCGTTCATGGTCAAGGTGCGCTCGTAGAGATTGGGCTCCACCGCCGCGATGGTGGCGAACTTGAAGTCGCCATAGACGAGATGCTCGTAAATATCGTCGGTCAGAATCCAGACCTGCGGGTGCTTGAGCAGCACCTCGGCGAGCGCCTTCAACTGGGCGGCCGAGTAGCAGGCGCCGGTCGGGTTGGAGGGCTGGTTCAGGATCAGCCACTTGGTCTTGGGCGTGATGGCGGCGTCGAGCTCTTCCGGGGTCAGGCGGAAGCCGTTTTCGAACTTGGCTTCGACGACCACCGGCTTGGCACCGGCCAAGGCCACGATGTCGGGATAGCTGACCCAGTAGGGCGCCACGCAGATGACCTCGTCGCCCGGGTTCAGGGTGGCCATCAGGGCGTTGTAGATGATCGCCTTGCCGCCGGCGGCGACGAAGATCTGGCTGGGGGCGTAATCGAGCCCGTTCTCGCGCTTGAACTTGGCGGCGACTGCCTTGCGCAGCTCGGGGATGCCCTCGACGGCAGTGTACTTGGTCTCGCCGCGGCGGATTGCCGCAATCGCGGCTTCCTTGATATTGTCGGGCGTGTCGAAGTCCGGTTCGCCCGCTCCCAGGCCGATCACGTCGCGTCCGGCGGCTTTCAGTTCGCGCGCCTTCTGGCTGACGGCAATGGTTTGCGACGGCTGGATGCGTCCCAGCGATTCACTCAAAAATCCCTTCGGCAGCGGCGCCATAGCTTCCTCATTTCCAGGCCGGCGGCAGCAAAGCGCCTACACGGCAAGTTCGCAAGAGCACGTTAAAACCATTAACGGTTGTTACGCTTTCTAAAGATTTGGCCGCGTACCATCCGCGGTAGGAGGAATAGCGGTCATGCGCCGGTTTGCAATCCTTCTGATTGCCGGACTTGTCCTAGCGGGCTGTTCAAAATCTCATCAGCCGCCCAGCGGCCGGTGGATTGGTCATTTCGAATCGTCCGCTGTCATGGTTGTCGCGTGGCTCGAGATTTCGCCTGCAGGCGACGTCAGGGTCAGCGCGCCCGACCTGTTGGAACCCGGCGACTTGAACGACGAGCAGCGCGCGATGGCGCACCGGCGTCTGGCCAACCAGGTCTACGACGACTGGGGCAGCATTCAGCCACGCCGCTATGATTTCGACGGCCACATTTTCCGCAAGCCCGGTGGAGTCGCGCCGCAGATGGAATGGAACTCGGGCACCCATCAAATGAAGCTGGTGTTTTATTTCGGCATGCAGCGCTCGATGCACATCACGATGTCGCCGGTGAAGGAATTCACCGACGATCCGTGGCTGGCGGAATAGGCGCGATCACAGCCTCGCGCTTTTCATTTCCATTCGTGGAACGCAAAGAACGCCGCGGCCGCGAGAAGCGCGAAGGCGACGATGTGATTCCATTTGATCGCTTCGCCGAGATAGAACGTCGAAAACACCGCAAAGACCGACAGCGTAATGACTTCCTGCATCGTCTTGAGCTGGGCCGCCGAATAAACCGTGTAGCCGATCTTGTTGGCGGGCACGGCGAGACAGTATTCGAAGAACGCGATTCCCCAACTGACCGGAATGATCAGCCATAGCGGTGCCGACGGAAACTTGAGTTGGCCGTACCAGGCGAAGGTCATGAACACGTTCGAACACAACAGAAGCAACACAGGCGCAACAAACGGCCAACGCATTACCAATCGTCCTTTCTTTGTTGGCGACAGCCACATATGAAGGGCCGCTTCGCACCGTCGCCTTTTTGGTCACGAGACTGCTAACGTCGCCGAGTTGAGACACCCTGTTACAAATCCGGTGTGTAACGCTCTTTTCCCCGGCGCCATCGCACCTACAATCCGTCCCCGTACCGCACAACGCGGTTCGAGACGCCGTCGCAACGGCTTGCCAATTTCCGGTTCGCCAAGCGACGTCGAGGCTGTGCTTTCATCGGCGCTCCACCACGCAGGCACAGTCCGAAAAGGGCGGTCGGGGTTCATCGGGGTCCCCAAGACCGGTTGGTTCCGACCGCCCGCCCCACTTGGCACCCGGATTTAATGATTTGGCCATTATCCCGGTGAGCCTTGAGAACATTTGGACAAACGCCTGAAAAACCGTCGTGGCACGTTAAAGTTCCGTCCCGCGGCAGTAGGGCCTTGGGCGAATCTGAAGTACCTCTCAGAGGACCTTCTGCGGCTTCCGCGGCGGCCAGGAAAATTGTCTTGTTTGCCGCGGGTCAGAGAAACTTGTTGTCGAATGGCCGGGGAAACCCATATTGACGGCCTAGGGCGAATTTCGGGCCATTGAGCGAGCGATTATCATGAAAATTCTGTCGAACAGCGTTTCCGTCCTGGTGTTAGCCGTTGTCCTTGGCGCCTGCGCGACCACCCCGCCTCCGACGGTCAAACCTGAGGACATGCCGAAGGCCTATCAGGCGCCCGTGCCGGACACCAAAGAGCAGGTTTCGGCGGATTGGTGGAAGAGCTTCAATTCCAAAGAGTTGACTGCCTTCATCGAGGAAGCCCACACCGGCAACCTCGACCTCGCCACCGCGGCTGCCCGGGTCGAGCAGATGCAGGCTCAGTACGGCGGCGATATCGCCACTCTGATTCCGACGGTGTCCGTGAACGGTGGGGTCACGCAGAGCGGGCAGCATGGCACCAAACCGAACAGCCAATTCACCGCCGGTGCCGGCGTTGCCAGTTACGAACTCGATCTCTGGGGCCGCAACTTCAACGGCATGCGTTCGGGACGGGAAAACGCCCGCGCGGCGCTGTTCAACCAAGACACGGTTGCGATCACCACCAACGCCAACGTCGCCAATTCCTATTTCACCGTGCTGGCGCTGCGCGAGCGGGTCGACGTGGCCCGACGGAATATCGAAGCCGCCAAGCGCATTCTGGCGATCACCCAGGCCAAGGTTTCGAACGGTGTGCTGTCGAATCTGGATCTGGCGCAACAGACCGCCCAGGTGCTCGGCGAAGAAGCCTCCATCCCGCGGCTGGAAGAGCAGGAGCGCGAAGCGCGTAACGCTCTGGCCATTCTTCTCGGCCGCATGCCGGGTACGCTGAAGATCGAAGCCGTCAATCTGGACGGGCTCCAGGCCCCGACAGTGCAGGCGGGCGTTCCGGCCACGCTGCTGACCCGTCGTCCCGACGTCAAGCAAGCCGAATCGAGCCTGATGGCGGCCCATGCCGACCTCGACGCGGCGCGCGCGGCGTTCCTGCCGGGCGTCACCCTGAATGCTAGTGGCGGCTGGCACAGCAGCGATTGGGACCGCTTCATCAACCCGCAGACGCTGGTGTGGAGTCTGGGGGCGACGGTCGTGCAGGCTATTTTCGACGGCGGCAAGCTCACGTCGCAGCGCGACTATTATAAGGGCCGTGAAAATGAACTGCTCGCGTCCTACCGCTCCGCGGTCCTCAACGCCGTCAGCGATACCGAGACCCAAATCGGCAGCGTCGCGGCCTATTCCGAGTCCGAGCGTCTGACGGCCGATCAGGTCAAGAACGCGCAGGAAGCGTTCCGCATTTCCGAACTGCAGTATCGCGAAGGCGTGGTCGATCTGTTGACCGTGCTGCAGGCGCAGCAGACGTTGTTCTCGGCACAGGACCAGCTCGTTCAGATCAAGCAGGCGCGGCTGCAGTCCGGCGTCGGCCTCTATCGCGCCCTCGGCGGCGGCTGGGATGTGACCCAGGACGCCGACAAGCATCTGCGCAATACCTTCATTCCGGTGCCGGATCTGACCGATCTGCCGATCCCCAATCCGGCCAACATTCCGGCGGCGCTGACATTCTGACCGCCTGATTGCACACCTGTTCAAATGAAATGGCCCGCCTCGTGCGGGCCATTTTGTTTGGGGACATTCCCCCGCGGCAGTGCATATTCATGCAACAGGTTCACGAGGCCGAGCGTTTTCGAGGCCTGGATGGGGGACCAACACCCCGCTAATACTATCTGCGGGGATGGGAGTCTGATGGCGAGCCCTTGGTTTCAGCTCGATCGCAGCGGCGGGACACTGCGCCTGACGGCCGGTGGTCCGTGGACGGTCTATCACGCCGGCAGTATCGACGCCGGCCTGCGCCGTCTGGAGCCGGAAGGGGCGGGCGCGGTCGAAATCGATGCCGGCGCGGTCGAGGCGCTCGACACCACCGGCGCGTGGCTGTTGTTGCGCACCAAGGCGCAGCTTGCCGCGGCCGGTGCGCGCATCACCGCCTTCAAGTTTCCGGAAACCTACCGGCCGCTGTTCGAGGTGATCGAAACCGACACGCCGCCGCCTCCCGCGGTGGTCGCGACCACAACCTCGCTCGCCGCTTTTTTCGAACGCCTCGGTCGCGCCACCCACCAGACGCTGCTCCAGGCGCTCGGCATTCTCGGCTATGTCGGCCGCATCACCATCGAGTGGTTCAAGACGGTCACGCGTCCGCAGCGCCATTTCCGCTTCACCGCGACGGTGCACCAGATCGAGGAAGTCGGCATCAATGCGCTGCCGATCGTCGGACTGTTGATGTTCCTCGTCGGTATCGTGCTCGCCTATCAGGGCGCTGACCAGCTCAAGAAATTCGGCCTCGACATCTTCACCGTCAACGCGCTCGGCATCGGCGTGTTGCGCGAGCTCGGCGTCCTCATCACGGCGATCATCATCGCCGGGCGTTCGGGGTCGGCCTTCACCGCCCAGATCGGCACCATGAAGGTGAACGAGGAAATCGACGCCATGCAGACGATGGGTCTCAACGTCGACGACGTTCTCATCCTGCCGCGCGTCACCGGTCTCGTCATCGCGCTGCCGTTTCTCACCTTCTACGCCGACATCGTGGCGCTGATCGGCGGGGCCATGATGTGCTATTTCGACATGGGCATCACGGCGCCGATGTTCGTGCGCCAGCTGCATCAGGCGATCAATCTCGATACCTTCCTGGTCGGCATGATCAAGGCGCCGGTGTTCGCCTATGTCATCGGCATGGTCGGCTGCTTCGAGGGCCTCAATGTCGAGCGCAATGCCGCCTCGGTCGGCAAGCTGACGACGCGTTCGGTGGTGGAGTCGGTTTTCCTCGTCATCGTGCTCGACGCCGCCTTCTCGGTCATGTTCTCGATCCTGGGGATATGACATGAGCGAGCGCGATCCCATCATCACGGTCCGTGGTCTGGTCACCAATCTCGGCGGCCGGCTGATCCACGATCACGTCGATCTCGACGTCAGGCGCGGCGAGGTGATCGCCATCGTCGGCGGATCGGGCTCGGGCAAGTCGGTGCTCTTGCGCTCCATCGTCGGCCTGATGCGCCCCGCTGCGGGCACGGTCCATGTGTTGGGCGAGGACGTCCTCGCCAGCGACGACAGCGCCATGCGCTCGCTGCAGCGGCGCTGGGGCGTCCTATTCCAGGATGGCGCGTTGTTCTCCTCGCAAACCGTGGCCGAGAACATCCAGGTGCCGATGCGCGAATTCACCGACGCACCGCAAGCACTGATGAACGAAATCGCTGCGATCAAGCTCGGCATGGTGGGGCTCGGAACGGACGCGGCGCAGAAATATCCGTCGGAGCTTTCCGGCGGCATGCGCAAGCGGGCCAGTCTGGCGCGCGCCTTGGTGCTCGATCCCGAGATCGTCTTTCTCGACGAACCCACCGCCGGGCTCGATCCGATCGCCGCCGCCGCCTTCGACCAGTTGATCGCCAGCCTGCAGAAGAGCCTCGGCCTCACCGTTTTCATGGTGACGCACGATCTCGATACGCTGCACGCGATCTGCGATCGCGTGGCGGTACTGGTGAACAAGAAGCTGAAGGTGGGCACGATCGACGAAGTGCGGGCCGATCCCGATCCCTGGATCCAAGAGTACTTCTCCGGACCGCGCGGCCGCGCGGCTATGAGGTAGACGGCATGGAAACGAAAGCAAACTACGTCGCGGTCGGCGCCTTCGTGATGACCTGCATCCTGGCGGTGGTGATCACCATCCTGTGGCTCGCTGGGACCCAGTACAGCCACGAATACGAATACTATCAAACAAATTTCCACGGTGCGGTGACCGGTCTCGGCAAGGGTACGGCGGTGCGCTACAACGGCATCGACGTCGGCCGCGTCGACAATCTCGCTTTTGATCCCAACGACCCGCAGGTGGTGATCGCGACGCTGCAGATCCAGCCGGGGCTCGGTATCCGCACCGACTCGGTGTCGTCGATCGAACCGCAAGGCCTGACCGGCACGTCGTATGTAGAGATCTCGGGCGGCACCAAGAATGCACCGCTTTTGGCGGCCGAACCGGGGCAGAAATTCCCGGTGATCAAGACTGCGCCGTCGGCGTTGCAGCAGTTGACCCGCGGCGCCCCGGAACTCCTCGCCAAGCTCAACACCATTGCCGACCGGCTGGTGGCGGTGCTGTCTGACGAAAACCAGCAGCACCTCTCCAATACGCTCGCCAGCCTCGACAAGACCACTGCGGCGCTGGCGGCGCGGTCGGGCGATCTCGATACGACGCTCGCCAATCTGTCGGCGGCTTCGAAGGGGCTTCCCGAAACCGTCGCCAACGCCAATCTGGCGGTGGTGAAAATCCAGCACTTTGCCGACGATGCCGACGGCTTCGTGCGCGGCGACGGGCTGGCGCAGCTCGCAGGCCTCATCTCCGATACGCGGCGCACCGTCACCAGTCTGAACCGCCTCACCGACCAACTCGACCGGCAACCGACCAAGCTGATTTTCGGCGACCGGCGCAAGGGGTACACACCGCCATGAGCATTTCTCGTCGCGTTCTCTTTGCGGGCGCTTCGGCGCTTGTCGTTGCCGGTTGCGCCGATGTGGTCGGACCGCCGGCGGCGCCGAAACTGTACACACTCAATCCGCAGTTCTCTGCTCAGCAGGGCGGCGCCAAGGTGGCGTGGGCGCTGTTGATTCAGATGCCCGATGCCAGCGCCGGTCTCAATTCCGAGCGCATCGCCATTACGCGGCCGCCGTCGGGGCTCGATTACTATGCCGATGCGGCGTGGGCGGATCAACTTCCGGCGCTGGCTGCAGCCTCGCTGCTGGAGGCCTTCGAACGCTCCGGCCGCATCGCTGCCGTGGCGCGCGACAGTGATGGCGCCCGTGCCGACTATGTGCTCAGCACGGACCTGCGCGATTTCTCCTGCCGCTACGATGCCGGCGAGGGGGCGCCGCTGGCCGTGGTGCGGATGGGCGCGCGCGTGGTCGATGCCAGGAACCGCAAGATCGTCGGGGCCGCTTCTTTCGCCAAGGACGTGCGCGCCGCCGCCAATTCGGTTCCGGCCGGCGTCGCGGCGCTGTCCGAAGCCTATGGCGGCGTGCTGGCCGAATTGGTGCCGTGGGTGCTGAACCGCGGCATGCCGACGGCCTAGACCGCTTCTTCGTGCTGCGCCGCCAGCACCGGTGAAGTTTCCGGGACCAGGGCCTGAAACGCTTCGGGCACGAAGCGGATTTCCGCATCGGGCGGTACCCACGCCATTTCGCCGTCGAGCAATGCCGGGATCGGACGGCGGGCTGCGATCTTGAGATCACGGGTCGCCACGGTCGTCACATTGCTGTCGCGCCGCCAATCGGAGAACAGGCCGTTGAGCGCCAGGCTGAAAGCATCGCCGAGATCGCGCGGATTGAGCGCGGCCGCTTCGAGGGCTGGGGCATCGGACGGCATGATGCGCGAGATCAGCGGACACAGCACTGCCACGGCGGTCGCGGCACCGATGGCGCCGGCCCCGAAATCGTAGCGCACCCGGCGCGAGAATGTCTGCCGCCACGCCCGTGCGCTGCGCAACAGGGCTTCGAACAGACTGTAGCGGCGCAAGGCTTCGCGCGCTTCGACCCAGTGGGCGGGCGATCCGAATATTGCGCCGCAGAAGAAGCGGTTGCCCTCGACTTCGCCGCAGCCGATCTGTGCTGCATGCGGCGCCGCCACGGTATCGGCCAACGCCTGCTGCCAGGTCCGTTCGCCGTAGAGCGCGCGCGGCAGCATGTTCATGGTTCCGCCGGGCAAGGCGATGAAGCGCATGCCCGAGGCGCTGCATTTCTCCGCCGCCGTGCGGATGGTGCCGTCGCCGCCGAGCACGATCAGCGCTTCGACGCCTGCCGCGGCAATCCGGTCGAGCGCCGCTTCGACGCCGCCGCCGTCGACGGCGTGAAGTTCCACCAAGCTGACGCCGGCCGCTGCGAGAATCTCGATCATGGTGGCTTCAGCCGCCGCGTTGACGCTGCCGCTGGAGCGGTTCAGCACCGCTGCGGTTTTCAGCTTGTGAAGCGCGATCTTCTGTTGAAACATTCGGCCGCTGCCCTGCATTTGTACGGGAGGGAACGCGCGAACGGCGCGCCGGTTCGTAACGGAGGGAAAACTGCCTACGCGCATCGTCCATATCTCGGACCTGCATTGTCCGGCGAAGAACCTCGCCCAGCCCGAGGCCCTGGCCGCCTCGATCCGCGAGGCCGCGCCCGATATTGTCGCCGTCACCGGCGATCTCACCCGCCGGGCGCGTCCGCGCGAATTCGCCATCGCGGCGGCGCTGGTCAAGGCGCTGCCGGGCGACAAGCTGATCGTGCCGGGAAACCACGACGTGCCGTTCTTCACCGAGCGCTTTCATCGCCCCTTCGCGCGCTTCGTCCGGTCGGTGGGCGACCAGCCGTTGTTCCTCGAAACGCCCGACGTGTTTCTGATCGGCCTCAACACCGCCATCGGCGCCAGTGCATCGGCGTGGGATTGGTCGCTCGGTGCTGCGCCGGAGACCCGTGTTGCGCCGGTTGCGGGCTTGCTGGCCGAACGCCGCGGCGGACGGCTTGGCATCGTCGCCTGTCACCATCCATTGCGGCCGCATGCTCTTGATCGCCGCCGCTCCACCACGGCGCGCGGTATTGCTGCCTTCACGGAACTAACGGCGGCCGGGATGGGCGTGCTGTTGCACGGCCATCTGCATCGCGCCTCGAAAACCTGTGTCGGGACCGCCTGCGAGATCGCCGCCAATACCGCGCTCAGCGACCGCGAACGCGGCGGTCCGGCCGGCTACAACATCGTCGATGTCGACAGTGATGGCTGGCGCGCTCTGTCGGTGCGTTGGGACGGCAAGCGCTATGCGCTCGACGAGGCTTCCGAACTCTGACCCGTCGCCGCCGGCAGGGTGAACTCGAACAGGGCGCCGCCGCCGGGATTGGGCCGTGCGGTCAGGGTGCCGCCGTGGGCCTCGATGATCTGCCGCGAAATGGCGAGCCCGATGCCCATGCCGTCCGGCTTGGTGGTGACGAACGGCGAAAACAGCCGCGCCGCCACTTCGTCGGAGAAGCCGATGCCGGTATCGGCGACCGACACCTCGACGGTGCGTTCGTCGCGATTGCGGATTGTCAGCGTCAGGATCCGCTGCTCGCTCGCGGCCATCGCTTCGGCGGCATTGCGCAACAGGTTGACCAGGACCTGCTGAATCTGGACGCGATCAGCGAGTACCGGCGATGCGGTCGCATCGGCTTCGATGCGGGTTTCGATGTTGGCGGTCTTGGAGCCGATCAGCGCCAATGCGATGGCGTCGTCGGCGATGGCGTTGATGTCGACCACGGCGCGATGGGGATCGCGCTTTTCGACGAAATCGCGCATGCGGCGGATGATCTGGGCGGCCCGCTCGGCCTGATCGCCGATCCGCACTGCAATGTCGGGCAGCTTGGCGAGATCGCCGCCGCTCTGCACCAGACGGCGGGCGGCGTTGGAATAATTCAGCATCGCCGCCAGCGGCTGGTTGAGTTCGTGGGCGATGCCGGCCGACACCTGGGAGAGTTCGTGCACGCGAGCGACGTGGATCATGTCCTCTCGCATCGATTCCAGCCGGGTTTCGTAATTCTTGCGGTCGGTGATGTCACGGATGGTGGCGGAAGCGCCCGTCACGGCGCCGTCGGCATCGTGCACCGGCGACAGCGTGACCGAGACCGGGAAGGTCGATCCGTCCTTGCGGCGCCGGACGGTTTCGAAATGGCGGATGGTTTCGCCGCGGCTGATCTTCTCGAGCGCGCTGCGCTCTTCCTCAAGCTGATCTTCGGGGACCAGAACGAGCATCGAGCGGCCGACGATCTCCTCGGCGCGATAGCCGAACATGGCCTCCGCCGCCGCGTTCCAGCTCGTGACAATTCCTTCCAGCGTCTTGGTGAAAACGGCGTCGTTGGAGGATTCGACGATCGAGGAGAGCAGCGCCCGCTGGCGCTCGAAGATCTTGCGTTCGCTGACGTCGCGGACCACGCGCGAGGTGCCGATGATGGTTCCCGAAGAGTCCTTGATCGGCGATACCGTCACCAGCACATAGACGTCGGTGCCGTCCTTGCGGGTCCGTACGCCTTCATAAGGCGGGACGCGTTCTCCGGCGATGACGCGGGCAACGATGCTGCGGTCCTCGAGGATTTTTTCCGGCGGCATGAACTCGCAGAGGCGGTCGTAAAGGCAGGTGCCGACCATTTCCTCGGCCCTGTAGCCGTACATCAGTTCGGCGGCGCGGTTCCAACTCGTGATGGTGCCGTCGAGGGCATAGCTGATGATCGCATCAGTCGAGGAACTGACGATAGCGCCGAGCAACGCACGTTGCTCCTCGAAGGCCAGCCGTTCGGTAAGGTCGTGCAGAGTCCGTGCGATGGCAAGGACTTCGCCGCGTTCGCTGCGTACCGGATAGACGGTCGACAGCACCCGGATTTTCGCGCCGTTGCGGCGGATGCGGATCGACTCGTAAGGACCGATTTTCTCGCCGGCGGCGGCACGTCGGCTGTAGTCGAATTCCGTCGGCTGCAGCTCGGCCGGAACGATCGATCGGATGACGCCTTCCGCATTGTGGCCGACAGTCTCCTCGCTGCTCCAGCCGAGGATTTTTTCGGCGCCGCGGTTCCAGGTGAGAACGGTGCCATCGAGTCCGATGCAGGTGAAGGCATCGTCGGAATTGTCGATGGCGAGATTGAGCAGGGCGCGCTCGTGCTCGTGTTTCTTGCGTTCGGTGATGTTGCGCGCGGTGCGGGCGATGCCGATCACGGTGCCGTTGGCGTCGCGGATCGGCGACGCGCTGAGCAGGATCGCGACCGGCGTGCCGTTCTTGTGCAGGCGCACCGTCTCGCGCGGCGGAACGGATTCGCCGGCCAGCACGCGCGCCAGGATGGCGACCTCGGCCGGAATCATTTCGGGCGGCACGAATTGCGGCATCAGTACCGGTGCGGTGGCACCGACGATCTCGTCGGCACGATAGCCGAACATCTCTTCGGCGGCGCGGTTCCAGCTCCGCACCGTGCCGTCCAGCAGGTAGCTGACGATGGCATCGCTGGAGGACTCGACGATCTGGCCGAGGTAGGACTTTTCCTCGTCGAGGGCGTGGCGCTCGCGATAGAGCTGGGTCAGGTCCTGCACCACGATGAGGAAAACGCGGTCGCCGTCGAGTTCGCCTTCGCCGATCGAAAGCTGCAGCGGAAACTGGTCGCCGTCTTTCTTCAGGCCTTGCAACTCGCGCTGGATGCTGAAAGGGGAGGCGGAACAGGCGTCCGCGGCGTGCCGGAAGCATTCGCGGATCTGAGGCCGATAGACGGGCGGCAGCAAGAGATCGATCGGACCGCCCAAAACCTCTTCCGGCGCATAGCCGAAGAAACGATGTGCGGCGTCGTTGTAGATCAGCACAAGGCCATCTTCGTCGGTGACCAGGACGCCGTTGCCGGTGGTGCGAAGCAGGGTGCGGAACAGCGAATAATCGCGCTGTCCCAGGGTCGTTTCCGTTTTGGTGCGAGACTTGTTCGTACGAAAATCCATGGCTTCTGCCGAGCGGCCCCCCCTCTCGGATCAATTGACGACCTAAGATTACTCCGAGATCGAATTGCCACCTAGAATGGCGGAAAGCGGCATGACTTGTCATCCGTATATACACGGACAACTTGGGAAATGTTCTCGTAAGCGGGGGGCCGCTATGCCCCGTCAGTCTCGACGGCGATCGGCAGGGTGAATTCGAACTGTGCGCCGCCGCCGGGATTGGGCCCCGCAATCAATTCCCCGCCATGGGCTTCGATGATCGATTTGGAGATCGCCAGTCCGATGCCCATGCCATGCGGTTTGGTGGTGACGAACGGCTTGAACAGTTTGTCGGCCACCGCCGGCGCGATGCCCGCTCCCGTATCGGCAACGCTGACATGGACCATGTCGCCCTGGCGCCTGATCGCCAGGGTCAATTCGCGCTTGGGTGAGGTGGCCATGGCTTCGACCGCGTTGCGCAACAGGTTCACCAGCACCTGCTGGATCTGGACCCGGTCCGCCATCACCGGCGGCAGATTCAATTCGGGCTGGAAGCGGGTCTCGACGGCGGCCGATGCGGCGCCGATCAGCCCGAGGGCCATGGCATCCTCGGCGATGGGCAGGATGTCTTCGACGGCGCGCTGCCCGGCGCGGTTCTCGAGGAAGTCGCGCATCCGCCGTACGATCTGACCGGCGCGTTCGGCCTGCTGGGCGACCTTGGTGAGGACGGTCTGAACTTTTTCGAGCGCGTCGGGCATACCGGAGGCGGCCAGCCGCTTGGCGGCATTGGAGTAGTTCAGGAGCGCCGCCAGCGGCTGATTGAGTTCGTGGGCGATGCCGGCCGAGACCTGGCCGAGCTCGCTGACCCGGGCGACATGCACCAGTTCCTCGCGCAACGATAACAGCCGCGCCTCATAGCCTTCGCGTTCGCGATAGAGCGCCGACAGATCGTGGACGATACCGACGAACACGCGCTTGCCGTAGAGCACGCCCTCGCCGACCGACAGGTACATCGGGAAGGTGGTGCCGTCCTTGCGCTGGCCGGAGACCTCACGGCCGATGCCGAGGATGCGGGCTTCGCCGGTCTGGCGGTAGTGCTTGAGGTAGTTGTCGTGGTCCTCGCGATAAGGCGTCGGCATCAGCATCTTGACGTTGCGTCCGAGGACCTCATCTTCGTGGTATTGGAAAAGCCGCATGCAGGCGCTGTTGTAGACCTGCACGGTCCCGGTTTCGTCGATCACCATGATGCCGTCGACGGCCGTGCGAATCAGCGCTCCGAACAGACTGTCCGCGCCCAGTTCCTGTTCCGGCCAGGGCGGGCTGTAATTCATGTCCATGGCAACGCGCTCCGGCCTTGCGCGCCTCCGCCAATTGCCGGAACGGCGCGCGTCGAGGTTTATTGGAATAAGTATAAGGTGCGCAAGCGGTTGAGGGAACCGCCGAAACGCCTTTCGCATCACGTTCAGAACACGCGCGGCACGGGAAGCGGTCGTGACGTCAATTTTCGAGACGCCGCTCGACCAGGTTTTGTCGACGACGGCGACGAGCGCGGCGCTGTCGCAATTCGTCGGAACGATATCCATGTGTATAGTGGCGGTCTTGGGGGGCTTCGATGGCTGCAGCGCAACAGGTTTCGCCGGAGAGCGTCCATCGCGCTCACGACGCGCTGCTCGGGCACAAGGACCTGCAATTCGATTTCCCGCACTATGACCTGCCGCAGACCCCCGGCTGGCTCACCTGGCTTGATCGCTTGCTCGCGAAGGCCGCTCCGTATCTCGATAAATTGTTCTGGATCGTCGGTGCGATCGCACTGGCGGTGGTGCTGTTCTATGTCGGCCGCTATCTCATCCGCCTGCGCTTCCCCGAAAAGCTGAAGGTCCAGGACATACGTTCGGCGATGGCGGAATGGCGCCCGACCATGGCGCAGGCGCGCGCGCTGCTGGGCGATGCCGATGCGCTGGCAAACGAGGGCAAATACGGCGAGGCGGTGCATACGCTGCTGTTGCGCTCGATCGAGGATTTCGAACGTTTCCGCCCGCGGGTGGTCAAGCGCTCGCATACCGCCCGTGAGATCGAGCGGCTCGGCGCCATGCCGATGACGGTCCGCGCCGCCTTTGCCGGCATCATGGCGGTGGCGGAGAAGAGCCTGTTCGGCGGCTATGAGGTCACCCGCGCCGATTGGGAGCGTTGCCGCGCCGAATACGAGCGTTTTGCCTTTCCGGATGCCTGGCGGAGCGCGGCATGAAGAATACGGGCTCCGGCTGGATTTCGGGCAAGATGGCCGCCGCGCTGGTGGTCGTCAGCGGACTCGCTTTGGTCGCATATCTGGCGCTGTCGGCTTACGCGCCGCAATTCCGCACCGAGACCGCGGGCCGCGCCAATGTGCTGTCGAAATCCGCCATCGGCTTTGCCGGCCTCAAACTGATGCTGGAGGAGACCGGGACGTCGGTCTGGGTCAGCCGCACTCGGGAGCGCGGCGCCTACGACGAACGGCTCCGGATCCTGACGCCCGATGCCGGATATTCGGGGACAGCGGTTGCGAAACTCGTCGCGGACGGCAAACCGGCTCTGATCGTGCTGCCGAAATGGATGGCGATGCCCGATCTCATGCATTCGGGCTGGGTCCGCCGATGGAGCGCCTATGACACGACCCTGGTGACGTCGGTGCTCAAAGGTCTCGACCCGACGACGGCAGTGATGCGCCCCGGCGAGATCTTCTCCGGCAAGACTGCCAAGAAGCCCGATGCCAAGATCAAGGACACCAAAGCCAGCATCAAGACTAGCTTCTCCGGGCCGCAGCCGGAAAAGCCCTATGACGTCGTGTTCGGAGAAACATCGGCTTTCGGTCCGTCGCCGTACCCGTCTCACTTGACGATCGACGCGTTCCAAGCCGTCGCCGGCGACAAATGGGAACCGCTGCTGAAGGACGCCAAAGGCTATGGCGTGCTGGTGCGGCTCAAGGGCACCCAGACCTATGTGCTCAGCGATCCCGATCTTCTCAATACCGCCGCGCTCAAGAATGAAGCCGTGGCCGCAGGCGCGCTGGCGTTGATCCACCGCTTGCCCGGCGGCAGTGGGCAGATCGGGTTCGACATAACGCTGGCGGGATTCGATGAGCCGAAAGGCCTGTTGCGCAGCATGTTCGGGGCGCCGTTCCTGGCGGTGACGCTTTGTGCCCTCTTGGCGGCGGCGCTGATGGCGTTCCGCGCCCTGAACCGGTTCGGCACGCCGCGCAAGGAAGAACGCAGCTTCGCTTTCGGTAAGCGCTCGCTTGCCGACAACACTGCGGGTCTCATTCGCGTCATGGGCCGCGGCCCGGGCATGGCGCCGCGTTATGCCGCGGCGATCCGGCGATTGACCGCCAAGACCCTGCGCGGCGGGCGCGCCGAAGATGCCCAATGGCTCGATGCCGTCGAAAAAGCGGGCCGCGTTACGCCGACCTATTCCGAATTGCTGAGCGAAGCCGAAACCGTAGCGAACGAGCCGGCTTTGCTGAAACTCGCAGCCAAACTGCACGACTGGAAATTGAGGATCATCCATGAGCGTCGTTGAGATGAAAAAGCTGGCGGACGCGATCCGCGCCGAAGTCGCCAAGGCGGTGGTGGGGCAGGAGCGGGCGATCGATCTGTTGCTCACCGCCTTGTTCAGCGGCGGTCATATCCTGCTTGAAGGTCCGCCCGGCACGGCCAAGACGCTGCTGGCGCAATCCTTCGCGGCGGCAATCAATCTCAAATTCGGGCGCATCCAGTTCACGCCCGATCTGCTGCCCGGCGATATTCTCGGCTCCAACCAATTCAACTTCCAGACCTCGACCTTCACCCTGACGCGCGGGCCGATCTTCTGCGAGTTGCTGCTGGCCGACGAAATCAATCGCACCCCGCCGAAGACGCAGGCCGCGCTCTTGGAAGCGATGCAGGAACGCCGCGTCACCCTCGACGGTGCCGTGCATCCCCTCGGCGACCGCTTCATGGTGATCGCGACGGAGAACCCGATCGAGCAGCAAGGCACCTATCCGTTGCCCGAAGCCCAGCTCGACCGCTTCCTGTTGAAACACACCATCGATTATCCCAGCGAAGCCGAGGAAAAGGCCATCGTGAAGAACGGCAGCGCGCGTATGCCGACGCCGGAGGCGGCTGGTGTGGTCGCGGTGGCCGATGGCGCGGCGATTGCCGACGGCATGGCGACGGTAATGGCCGTGCGTCTCACTGATCCGATTGTCGACTACATTGTCGGCATCGTGCGGGCGACGCGCAGTTCGGCCGATATCTCCTACGGTGCCTCGCCGAGGAGTGCTGCGATGCTGGCCGCTGCCGCACGCGCCCGGGCGGCGCTCGAAGGACGCGACTATGTCATTCCCGATGACGTCAAGGAGTTGTGCCCGCCGGTGCTGCGCCATCGCGTGGTGCTGTCGCCCGCGGCGGAGATCGATGGGCGTTCGACCGACGCCGTGCTCGAAGCCGTCGTCTCCTCCATCGAGGCGCCGCGCTAAGCGATGTTCTATCCCACCCTCCGCGCCATTCTGACGGCCGTGCTCGGCGTACCGATTGCGCTGGCGCTCGCGGTGTTGCTGCCGGGGACGTGGCAGGCGGGGCTGGTGTGGAGTTTCGCGGTTTTGCTGCTGTTCTTCCTCGATGTGGCGCTGGCGGCGAAGCCGTCGCGCGCCGAGGTGGCGCTCGATCTGCCCGAAGCGCTGGCGATTGGGCGCAAACAGGCGTTCGATATCGCGGTCCGGTTTCCGAAGCGCGCGCCGCGCGAAGTGGAGCCGCTGGTGGATGTCGACGGCCGCCTCGTCTGCGAGCCCCGGCGCCAGATCGTGACGCCCGACCGCGATCTCGCCGAGGCGCGTTTTTTCCTCAACCCGCTACGGCGCGGCGCCGGTCATATCGAACGGCTGTGGCTGCGCTGGCGCGGGCCGCTCGGCCTCGCTTATGTCCAGCGGGTGCAGGAGCTGGATCATAAGGTGGCAATCCTGCCGCCGATCCCCGCGGTGAAAGAAGAAGCGGCGCGGCTGTTCCAGCGCGAACGGCGCGGCGGCAGCCATCTCGAGCTCGACATCCGCCAGGGCAGCGAGTTCCATGCCTTGCGCGATTGGCAGCCGGGCCATAACCGGCGCAGCATCGACTGGAAGCAATCGGCGCGGCACCGGAAGCTGCTCGCCCGCGAATTCCAGGCCGAGAACAATCTGCATGTCTGGTTCGCGCTCGATACCGGCCGGCTGATGTGCGATCCGCTCGCCGGCATGCCGCGCATCGACCGCGCGCTGCAGTCGGCGCTGTTGATGGCTTATGTCGGGCTTCGCCTCGGCGACAATGTCGGCCTTTATGCTTTCGGTGACCGGCCGGTGCTGAACAGCGGCCTGCTCACCGGCACCAATGCCTTCGCGACCTTGCAGCGGCTGGCGTCCGATCTCGATTACTCGACCGGCGAGACCAATTTCACGCTTGGGCTGACCGAACTCGGCGGCCGGTTGAAGCGCGCCTCCATCGTGGTGGTGTTCACCGAATTCGCCGATACCACCAGCGCCGAATTGATGCTGGAAAATGTTGGTCGCCTTCTGCAGCGCCATACGGTTCTGTTCGTGGCGTTTCGCGACGAAGAGATCGATGCCATGCTGCGCCAGGCGCCCGAAAGCCTCGACGACGTATCGCGCACTATGCTCGCCGATGCCATGCAGACCGATCGCGACAAGGTGCTGATGCAGTTGCGCCGCCAGGGCGCCCATGTGGTCGATGCGCCCTACGATCAGGTCGGCATGCGATTGATCGAGACTTACATGAAACTCAAGCGCCAGGAGCGGCCATGACCGAAGCGCCGCTGACCTTGAAAAGCCATCGCTTCCGCATGGAGCGCGAAGCCGATTGGCGCCGGCTCGAGGAAATTCTCGATCTCGTCGAAACTGGCAAGCGGCGCGAGCTGACCGACAGCGAAATCATCGCGCTGCCGGTGCTCTATCGTTCGGCGCTGTCGTCGCTGTCGATGGCGCGCGCGATCAGCCTCGACCAAAGCTTGATCTCCTATTTGTCGTCGCTGGCGACGCGCGCCTATTTCTGCGTCTACGGCACCCGCATGCACATGATGCATCGCATCGCCCAATTCTTCGCACGCGACTGGCCCGCGACGGTGTTCGGGCTATGGCGCGAGACGGCCGTTGCCGGATCCCTGGTGCTGGCGGGCATCGTTGCCGGTTTCCTGTTGACCCACGCCAGTCCCGACTGGTTCTACAGCTTCCTGCCCGAAGGCATGACGCAGGGGCGCGAACCGGGCGCCACCACCGCGTTTTTGCGTCAGACGCTGTTCGAAAACCATCGGCCGCAGGGGCTCGCGTTCTTCGCCTCTTTCCTGTTCTCGCATAACGCCCAGATCGCGATCCTGGCCTTCGCGCTCGGTTTCGTCTGCGGCCTGCCGACGGCGTATTTGTTGTTCCAGAACGGCCTGTCGCTCGGTGCGCTGCTGGCGGTCTATGCCGAGCACGGCCTCGGCTTCGATTTCATGGGCTGGATCCTGATCCACGGCGTCACCGAACTGTTCGCGGTCACGCTGGCCGGCGCGGCCGGCTTGCGCCTTGGCTGGACGTTGGTCTTCCCAGGTGAGGAATCGCGCGCTGTGGCGCTGGCACGGGCCGGCCGGACGGCCGCTGTAGTGATGATCGGTGTGGTGGTGATGCTGTTCTGTGCCGGATTGCTCGAAGGGTTCGGCCGTCAGCTCATCACCAGCACGTTCCTTCGTTACGGCGTTGCGGCATTGACCGCCGTGCTGTGGGGCGGGTTCTTCTACGAATACCGGGGAGGACGCCGTGTCCGAGTCTGACGCCTTGACCCGTCCGTTCGTCACGCCCGAAGGCGTCGACCTCGAACTCGAGCTGGCCGCCGCGAGCGAGCGCATGACGGCTTTTCTGATCGACGCCGTCATTATCACCCTGTCGATGGTCGCCTTGACGCTGGCGCTGCTGTTTTTGGCTGCCATAACCGGGTACCGCTCGGCGGAGGCCATGGCGGTTTTGTGGGTGCTCGGCGCCTTTGTCTTGCGCTGTTTCTATTTCGTCTTCTTCGAACAGTCGGCGCGCGCCGCCACACCGGGAAAACGCGTCCTGGGATTGCGCGTGGTGATGCGCGACGGTACCCCGCTCAGCCTCGACGCCGTGTTCGCGCGCAACGCCATGCGGGAGCTCGAAATTTTCGTGCCGCTCTTGTTCATGGCTTCGCAAGCGAACAAGGTCGAAGCGGCGGCCGAAATCGCGGCGCTGATCTGGTGCGGCGTGTTCGTGTTCTTTCCGCTCTTCAACCGCGACCGCCTGCGGATCGGCGACATGGTGGCCGGCACCTGGGTAGTTCATGCGCCCAAGCGGGTGATGGAGCCGGATATCGCGTCGCAAACCGGCGGCCGCAACATCACCTTCACCCCCGAGCAGCTCGAGGTCTACGGCATCAAGGAACTTTCAGTGCTGGAGGAAGTGCTGCGCAAACGCGATCCCGACGTGATGCGGGCGGTGGCAGCGCGGATAAGGGCCAAGATCGGCTATCCCGACGGCGACCCCGACGAGGCATTTCTCCTCGCCTTCTATGCCGCGCTGCGCAAGCACCTCGAGTCCCGCCTGCTGCTCGGCAAGCGCAAGCGGGACAAGTACGACAAGTAGCTCTCGGACCCGTTTGCACGGTCATTGCCCCATCCCGTCATGGCCGGACTTGATCCGGCCATCCAGGTTCTTCCTGAAAACCGGCTGTTTCTGGATGGCCGGGTCGGACGCACGGCCATGACGAAGGAGGGTTTAGTGCCGGCCGGTATTAATCAAACACCGCCGCGAGCTGTTCCGGGCCGATGCCTTCCTTGATCGCGCGCAGTTCGTAGTAAACCGACGCCGTGCCCACGGCGATCAGCGTAGTGGTGATAACCCTGACCACGCCGTTGATCACCAGCAGCGGCGACGTCGCGAGCAATCCGCCGCCCGGCAGCGTCAGCGCGCTCTGGAACGGCAGGATGGCGAGGCCGAGCACGATCGAGATCAGCCAGACGACCACGGCCAGACCGAGAATGGCCCAGCGATGTCCCTTGGTGAGTTCGGAGCTGCGGCCGAAAGCGCCGAATACGCCGGTATTCTCCACCACCAGCACCGGCACGATCACCGCCCAGGCGAGAAACATCAGTACGCCCGGCACGACCAGCAGCACAAAGCCGATCACCAGCGCGATGCCGAACAGGAAGGAAAGCCCGATCACCGGCAAACAGGTTCTGAGGCCTGTCTGCAGGCAGTCGCCGAACGAGGCCTTCTTGCCGTTGAGGTCGCTGACCGTGCCGTGCACCAGGGCGGCCTGCAGTATCGAGCCCAGCACCAGCGCGGGCAGATAGGCGATCCCCGTCATGCTATAGAGATGCCCGAGCTGGGCGAGGTCGGTGGGTTTGTTGCGCGCCATCACGTCGATCCCGAGATAGGCGCTCAACACGACCTGCGGCACGACCGTGATTACGGCCAAGGTGAAGAAACTCACCCAGTTGCGTCCGATGGCGCCGAAGGTGCGGGACGCGACCCGACCCATATCGAAGGTCTCGTCCCTGACAGTGTTACCGATAGTGTCCCGTAATGACATGATGCCCCCGCTATCCCGCGTCCGACGATCGGACCGTCTGGAGCGAGGCTATCGTGCTCCATCAGCGCTTGCAAAGGGGCTTCGGTGTCGCCGGATGGCTAGGCACAGGGATGATCATGCCGGTGATGCAGGTCGGGGTAATGCGGGTGGCTGTGGACCAGCGGCTCGTGCCGGTGCGCATGGGTGTGCGGTTCGCCGGGAGGATCGTCCTTGGTGTGGCTGTGCTGGTGGTGTTCATCATGAACGTGCCGGTGCTCGTGCTCCATGGCTTCGTGGGTATGCACGTGCTCGTGCCGCTCGGCGAGGTGCAGCCAGAGGCCGATGCCCATCAGCACTGCGGCGATCCCAAGGCGGGCGGAAAGCGTCTCGCCGAACAGGCCGACCGCCAAAGCCGCACCGATGAAGGGGGCGGTCGAGAAATAGGCGCCGGTCCGGGCACTGCCGAGATGACGCAAGGCGAGCACGAACAGGACAAGCGACACGCCGTAGCCGAACAAGCCGACGACCGCCGCGCCTGCCACTGCGGTGCCAGAGGGAAGCTGCGCGCCGTTCGCCAGCGCCAGCCCCAGGTTCGCGGCGCCGGCGGCAAGGCCCTTGGCGGCTGTGATTTCGACCGGATCGGAGCCCGACAGCTTGCGGGTCAGATTGTTGTCGATGCCCCAGGCGAGGCACGCGCCGGCAATGCAAACGGCACCCCATCCGACCGGCGCGACGCCGCCGCTCCACGACAGCACCACGGCGCCGGTCAGGATCGCGGCTGCGCCGATCAGAAGCCGCCGGTCGACATTCTCGCGGAACACCACCCAGGCGATCGCCATGGTGGCGAGGCTTTCGAGGTTCAACAGCAGGGCCGCCGATGACGCCGGCGTGGCGGCGAGGCCGATCATCAACAGCAGCGGCCCGATGACGCCGCCGCTCAGAATGATGAGCGCCATCCAGGGCAGGTCCGCCCGCCTGAGTGGGGCTTCTGCCGCTCCCCGTCCGGTCCAGCGGCGCACCAGCCAATAGGCGCCGAGGCCGAGCCCCGAGCCGAGGTAGAGCAGGCCTGCCAGCAAGCCAGGATGAAGGCCGCCGCCGAGCAGATTCTTCGCTAACGGCGTTGAGGCGCCAAAAAACATCGCCGACAAAAGCGCCAGCGGTACGCCCGGCCAGAAGATGGTTCTGCTCATCGCCCGACCCTAAGCCGAACGGCGTCACGGTGGAAGGAAGGCGCCCCGCATTCGGGCGTGACGGGCCGCACGAATTTTGCCTTGCTAGCCGGTGGTTTCACCTTGCCGTCAGGGCCTCTCGCAACGAATTCCGGGCGGCAGAATTGGTTCGCCTATAGTCGCGGACTGCGAAAGGAAATCGCATTGCACGGTACGGCGGACACCGCAACCAGCGGTCGAATGTGCCGCCTGCGATGGCTGCGGACTCCGTTTTGATCGTCACCGGGGCGATCATCGACTAGAAATGAAGCGCTTCGCGACAAGGGCCGTGAGGGTTGGGTGCAAATAGGGGAGACTTTTCGTATTCTGCTGTCACTGCGCAATCTGGTGAAATTCATGGCCGGCGCGTCGGCGCTCGGGATGGGAATGGCGACGAATGCGGCCGCTCAACCCAATGCGAGCGGCGAGATCATCGCGTTATGGCCGCAGCCGCCGGCGGGCGCCTTGAATCCCGCCATGGCCGAGGTGGTCGAGCAGACCGCGTCGGATCCGGCAGTTTACAGCAGCCGTCGCACACGTGGCATCACGAAGCCGCATGTCATCGCTCTTCCGGCGGCTCAGCCCAACGGCGCGGCCATGCTGATCATTCCGGGCGGCGGTTTCGCCTGGAACTACTTTGACCACGAGGGCTATCACATTGCCGATGTTCTCAATCGCGCCGGCATCACCTGCTTCATCCTGATCTATCGTTTGGCGCAGGACGGCTGGAGCAATCCGGCCAGTGTCGGTCCGGCCGACGCCCAGCGGGCGATGCGCGTCATCCGCGCCAATGCCGCGCGCTTTCATTTCGACCCGGCGCGGGTCGGCGTCATGGGCTTCAGTGCCGGCGGCTTCCTGACCGCGACATTGGCCACGCGCTATGCGGCGCCGTTCTACGCCGCGGTGGACGCGACCGACCAGCTCAGCGCGCGGCCGGCATTGACGGCACCGATCTATCCCGTGCAGAGCGCCGATCCGGCTTATGCCTATGGTGGCTTGGCGCCGTCGTTGTTCGGCGGCCCGCCGACACCGGCTCAAATCCGCGAGTGGTCGCCGGATCTCAACGTCACGCCGGAGGCCGCACCGACCTTTCTGGTGCATGCCGAGGACGACACCACTGTCCCTGTCGCCAATACGGTGCGGCTGCGCGATGCGATGGTCGCGGCCAAAGTTACGGTCGAAACCCATCTGTTCGCACATGGCGGTCACGGTTTCGGTGCGGGTTACCTGCCGGGCAGTGCCGACGGCTTATGGCTGCCGCTGTTCCTCAAATTCGCCCGCGAGCAAAAGCTGATTGCGTAATCGCGCCACATCAAGCGGAGCCGGAGTAGAGGTATGCGTAGCATCGCGTCGGTCATCAAGAATGTCGTGCGGGCGGCAGGCGGCCTGGGTCGCTGCTGCATCGTTGTGGCGCTGGCCGCCGGACCGGCTTTTGCCGCGGGCGATGCGCCGCTGTTTCAGTGGAAATCCACGGCCCCGCTCCTGCTGCCCAAGCCCGATGCCGCGCATGACTCGCTGGCGCTGAAAGATCCGACGGTTGTTCGGGTGAACGGCAAATATCATGTCTTCATGACGACGGCGTCCGAGCGCGGCGGCTGGGAGATGGCCTATGCCAGCTTCACCGATTGGTCGAAGGCATCCGAAGCGCCCATCGCCTATCTCAACCTGAGCGCCATCGGACCGGGCTATCATTGCGCCCCGCAGGTGTTCTACTTCGCGCCGCAAAAGCTCTGGTATCTCATCTATCAGGGCGCCGCCGGACCGATGTACTCCACCAGCGCGACGCTGGACGATCCGATGTCGTGGAGCGCGCCCAAGGCGTTCTTTTCCGCGACGCCGGACATCGTGAAGACGGCGACCGGCAAGGGCAATTGGCTGGATTTCTGGAACATCTGTGACGCCAAGACGTGCTACCTGTTCGGCGCCGATGACGACGGCCGCATCTTCCGCTCCGAAACCGCGATCGGAAAATTCCCGCGAGGCTATGAGGGAACCACCGTCATCGCTGCCCAGGAGCCGAACCGGGCCGATCTGTTCGAAGCGCCGATGATCTACGAGATCAAAGGCACCGGCAAATACCTCGCGGCGGTGGAAGCCATGGGGTCGAAGGGGCGCTATTTCCGTTCCTGGACCTTGGACACGCTCGACGGCGCCTGGAAGCCGTTGGCGGCGAGCCTCGACAACGCCTTTGCCGGCGCCCTCAATGTCAGCTTCGATGGTCCGTTTATTTCTGATGGCGTTTCGCACGGCGAACTCGTACGCGATAACGACGATCAGACGCCGACGGTGGATTTCTGCAAGCCGGTTCAGTTCCTCTATCAGGCATTGGCGCCGGAAACGGGCGAGAAAAACTATCTGAAATTGCCTTACCGGCTGGCGCTTCTGACCACGACCAAGCAGCCCGCGTTCTGTCCTGCCAGGAAGTAGTGCGCCGCGCGATGTGCCAGAGTGGCCGAGCGTCGTCGCCCGGTGCGCCGGGCCGTTGCGCTAAGCCTCCGGCTGGACCCGCCACCAGGCAATCGACGGCTCTTTCTGCCCTTTCGGCCAGTCATAATGCAGCGCCGGACGCACCCGCAGCAGCGATAGGTGTGAGGCTAAGGACAGCGCCGCGGCATGCTCGCCCGTCGGTACCGGGATGAAGCTGCGATAAATCGGGTCCCGGCCGTGCTCGGAATCGGTCTCTTCCATCATTTCATGGAAATAGAGCTGGCCGCATTCGGGGCACTTCACGAGCGTCCGTCGGGCGTGATCGTCCTCGTCGAACACAGTCACGGTCTCGAAGCGCAGTTCGCGAAGACGCTCGGGCTCGGTCCACAAGAGGCACTGTGTAGGCTCGGGAAGGTGATGCAGCGACATGGCGGCGGCTTTCGTGTTGTCCCGTAACTATTGGAGATGCGCCGGTCCGAGGCAAGCGGACCGGGTGTGCGCGGATGAGCAAAGGCGCTCTGCCATCGCCGCACCCAATTTTTCCGGTTTTGCGACGGTTTCTGCGTCGGCTTGCGTTACAGGAATAAGAGGGGATGGCTTTATGGATAATAGACTTGTTCGGATCGGTGCCGCCCTTGCCGTGGCATTGGTCATCGCAGGTTGCGCCCCGGAACCGCGCCGACCGATTTTCCAGCGCACCGCAAAGCCACATGGGGCTGCGCTCCTCCTTGCGCGTTTCGCGGATAAGAACGGCAACGTGACCCGCGTTGCGATGGACGAGGGGTTGCAGAAGGACTTCAACGTGGCCGACCTTGATCATGACGGGGTGCTCCAGCCCGCCGAAGCGCGGCCGTTGAACGACGCGCGCTCCGCTGAGGATGCCGCCGCTCCTCGTATCGTCGATTGGAATGGCAACGGCGTTATCGATTTCAAGGAATTCGCCGCCACGCCGCACGCGCTGTTCGATCAGCTGGACCGCAACGGCGATGACGTGCTGACGCCCGATGAGCTTCAGGGTGGTGGCGGAGATGGTCAGGAACCGGGCCAAGGGCGGGGTGGACACGGCGGTGGCCATCGCGGCCGGCGCGGCGGCGGATAGGCCGCTCATCACGGCAAACCTCTGCGATGGGCCGTCAAATACTCGGGGGGCGGGAAACACTTGGAAGGCTGGCGGACAGGGCGGGATTCGAACCCGCGGAACGCTTTTGACGTTCACACACTTTCCAGGCGTGCGCCTTCAACCACTCGGCCACCTGTCCGTACCAGGGGGGGCGGGGCACGCGGCTCCGCCCGACTTGGGCGCAGCGGTTTATCGTATTTGTCGGCCAATGCAAACCGGGACAAAGCGACCGGGTCCGGACGGCCCTTGACTGGCTTCGGCCCGTCCCCCGAGGGGGGGCTGGCTGGTGCAGGATTGGGTACCGGATTGGATGCCAGACTGGTGCCAGACCTTAGGTCTGGCCAGGTAGCGGGCCGAATATCTGGCCTAATGCCCGGCCAAACGCTCGACTTAGCGGCGGCTGCGCTGACGCCCAGCCGAATTCCCGGCCGGATGTTCGGCTTGCCCGTGCCAAAAGGTAAACGGCCAGCCCGCCCCCGGTGGTTGGGAGAGGGCCAGCCGCCCGGCCAAGAGCGCGTCCGCCCCTATCCGGCCGTGTCCGGCCAGCGTGTCCCTAGCGTGTGTCAGTTGTCGCCCAGCGCCATAGTCCGGCGCAGGGTGCGGGCATTGATCATCACCGCGACGATCGCCGCGGCGAGGCTAATCACCGTCTGCACCAGGAAGCTGGCGTCGTTGAAGTAGCCGAAGCCGGCGACCCTGGCGACGCCGAGCACGAACAGCACCAGCTGCAGCACGCCCATGAACACCATGATCAGCGCTTCGGTCGTGTTGTCGATGCCGGGATGAGACACCTTCATCTGCTCGGCCAATGCCAGAATAGCCGCCAGGATCAGGAACACCTCGCCCCACGAGATGGCCCAGGTGCCGTTGCCGACGGTCGTGTGCAGGTCCAGGTTCATGGCCTTCACGACCACGTACAAAATCAGGATGAACAGGAAATACGGAACGTAGCGCAGCACGCCGCCCTGGTTTTTGCCCGGATGGACGTCGATATGGCCGTGGCCCTCTTCCGACATGATTGATCTCCCCGCAGAACCCATGTGGGCGTCAGTCTCGGCACCCCCGCCGGGGATGTCAATCGTGCCCGGATACGGCAGGGGCGGGGGCGGCGGCCTTCAAACGGGCTTTTTCGCGGTAAATCAGCATCAGATTGCGGACATAGACGACCAGGCCGCCGACTTGCGCGATCAGGAACGGCAACCCCACTTTGCCCAGATGCAGGGCGTAGACCGTGGTGATGAGGCCGCCGCCCAGGCTGAAATACCAGAAGGCGATGGGCACCACGCTTTTTTTGGCGCGCTCGCTATAGAAGAGCTGCACGAAAAAGCGCGACGCGAACAGCGCCTGTCCGCCGAAGCCGACGGCGAGCCACGCCGCTTCCAGGGCCGTGGTCACGCCGAACAGATGCGCCAACTGGTCGAGCATCTACAGTTCCTTCGCTTCGGTCTTGCCGCGCATGCGGCGTTGCAGCCAACGCACGCCGAACAGGTCGTAGATGCCGACCAGCATGCGGTTGAAGTTGGTGTACTTCGAAGCGCCGTGCAGGCGCGGACGATGGTTCACGGGGACGAATTCGACCCGATAGCCCTCGCGCAGCATCATGGCGATGGTGAAGCGGTGCAAGTGATCGAAATAGGGCAGCGCCAGGAAGGCGTCACGCCGGAACGCCTTGAGGCCGCAACCGGAATCGACGGCGCCGTCATTGAGCAGCTTCTGGCGAATGGCGTTGGCGAGCTTGGAGGCGATGCGCCGGGCCGAGGTGTCCTTGCGCTTGGCGCGTACGCCGCCGACCAAGCCTAGCGACGCATCGCCGCGGTCGAACGGGGCGACCAGATTCGGAATATCGGCGGGATCGTTCTGGCCGTCGCCGTCGAGGGTCACGACGATCTCGCCCTTGGCCGCGCGGACGCCGGTGCGGGTGGCGCGCGACTGACCGAGATTGGTGGCGTGCGAAATTACCCTGAGCGCCGGAATTTCGGCCTTCAGTCCGAGGAGAATCGCGGCGGTGCCGTCGCTCGATCCGTCGTCGACGAAGATGATCTCGGTCTCGCCCAGCGCTGCGGTCGCGGCCGCAATCTCGCGCGCCAGCGGGGCGATATTCTCGGCTTCGTCTTTCACCGGCACGACGACCGACAGCTTTACGGGCATGGCAAAATTCCGATCAATACCGTCATAGTCTTGGGTCGATTCCGCTGTTTTGGAGTCCACGTGGACGCGGGCCTTATACAAGGCTACGCCGTCGGGAAACAGGGTTGTGCCGGATTGACCCATCGTCAGCCCCGTGGTTGCGTGAAAAACGCTGATCGGCACACGGCATACAAAAGGCGTTCCAGATGACGGACGGGGAAGCTTTGCAAGGGTGGTTCGGCTGGGCGTCGCGCAGGCCGCGGCTGATCCTGACGTTGTTCTGTCTCATCTTGTGGGCCCCCGGCGTGTTCAGTTTGCCGCCGCTCGACCGCGACGAAAGCCGGTTCGCTCAGGCTTCCAAGCAGATGCTGGAAACCGGCGATCTCATCGACATCCGGTTCGGCCATGTGCCGCGCTACAAGAAGCCGGTCGGCATCTATTGGATGCAGTCGGCCGCGACCGCTGTCGCCGGTTTCGGCGAACGCACCGCCATCTGGACCTATCGCCTGCCGTCGCTTCTGGGCGCGCTGGCGGCCGTGTGGCTGACTTTCTGGTGCGCCGGCGCCTTCCTCAGACGTGAGGTCGCTTTATTGGCGGGTGCCTTGCTCGGCAGCACGCTGCTGCTCACCGGCGAGGCAACCATCGCCACCACCGATGCGGTTCTGACGGCCTGTATCCTCGGCGCCCAAGCGGTGCTGTTCCGGGTGTGGCTCGCCGCGAATGGAACCATCGCGGCGCCGTCGCGCTGGGTGGTGCTGGCCGGATGGGTGGCGTTCGGACTCGCGGTGCTGGTCAAGGGACCGGTGATTTTCACCGTGACCGGCCTCACGGTCATTGGCCTATGCGCCTGGACACGGCAATGGCGTTGGCTGGGCGGGACGCGGCCGCTGATCGGCATCGCTATCGTGGTCATCATTGTGGCGCCGTGGGTGATCGCCATCGGCCTCAAGAGCCATTGGCAGTTTTTCCAGCAATCGCTCGGCAACGACTTCGCCAACAAGATTGCGGGCGGACAGGAGAGCCACGGCTTCCCGCCGGGCTATTTCCTGATCGCGCTGACGCCTTCGTTCTGGCCGGCGGTTCTGTTCTTGTTACCGGGGCTGGTCGCGGCGGTACGCCAGCATCGCGATCCGGCGATCCGCTTCCTGCTGGTCTGGCTGGCGACCTGGGTGGTGTTCGAACTGGTGCCGACCAAGCTGCCGCATTACGTGCTGCCGCTTTATCCGGTGCTGGCGATCCTGTCGGCGCTGTGGGCGGCGTGGCCGCAGGCTGTCGCAAGCTGGTGGGACAGGATCACGTTCGGCTTGGCGCCGGTTCAGTTCGCACTGGGCGCCATTGTGTTCGCAGCCGCACCGGTGTTGCTGCCGGCCAAATACGGCGACGGCCTGGCGTGGTGGGCGCTGGTGCCTGCGGCTCTGGTCGCCATCATCGCGATTGCGGCGCTGGTGTTCTATTTCCGGCGCCAGATGTTGGCCGCGGCTTTGGCCGTGCTGGCGGCGCCGCTGATCGCCTATCCGTTGCTGACGGCCGGCGTAGGCCCTGCCTTGTCACAGCTTTGGGTTAGCCCGCGGCTGGCGTCGCAGTTGAAGACGCTGGCGCGGCCCGGCGATCCGCCGCCGGCGCTGGCGGGATATATCGAGCCGAGCATGTTGTTCCTGACCGGAACCGAGACGCGGCTGACCGACGGTGGCGCCAGTGCCGCCGATGCCAAGGCGGGCGAAGGCGGTCTTGCCGTGGTGGAGAGTCGCGAGCAGGAAGCGTTCGGCGCGCGTCTGGTGCAGCGCGAGCTCGAGGCGGTGGAGGTCGGCCGGGTCGACGGCCTTAACTACTCCAACGGCCGCCAGGTGCATTTGCGCATTTGGCGGGTGGCGCCGCAAACCTGGAGCCCGCCGCCCCCGGCCGAGTGAGGGTGCGGGAAAAGCTTTAATCATCGGGTTTTCTGCGTATCTCTTTCTGCCCCCGCGGGCGCAAAACTCTCTACCTCGGCACTGAGACCGTGGGGGAAGTCCCGCGCAAGCGGGAAAGGGGGCTCGCGCTTTCATAAGCCCCCCTTCGGCGTTTCGCTGACGCGATGCGCGCGGACCACGCTGTCGCTACCCGCTCCCCCGCGCTTTGAGTGCCGGCATAGAGATCGTGTCGCGCGCGGGGGCAGAGAGAGGCGGCCCCGCTTCCCTTCCCTCGCTTTCACTTGACGGATGGCGGCAACGAACTAATTATCGCAACGAACGTTGCACCCGGTGATGAAAGACCGTTGTGGCTTTCGCACGGATCGCAATCGCGTCATTGAGACGGCGATGAGTCTCCAAGCACTGCGGGGGCATGACCTCAAGCCTCCGCAACGGCCGGATCCGGATACACCGGCGTCCCCATTCAAGATTGCGCCGACCAAGCCCAGCCGGGCCGCTCTTCGTTTTCCCGTCAACTCTCAGACCAAGGCGTTTTATCGCCGCTTCTTCCCCGGCACCTCGACCGCCGAATGGAACGACTGGCGCTGGCAGATGCGCTCCCGCATCCGCAACGGCGCCGAACTCTCCCGGATTTTCACCCTCTCCCCCGACGAACGCGACGCCGTGGCGCGCCACGAAGGCTCGCTGCCGGTCGGCATCACGCCGTATTACGCCTCGCTGATGGGGCTCGACGATCCGTCGGAACCCTTGCGTCGTACCCATGTGATGACCGGCGACGAATATCTCTTCACGCCGGGCGAAGCCGACGACCCGCTCGGCGAGGATCATGACAGCCCGGTCCCCGGCATCGTTCACCGCTACCCCGACCGCGTCCTGTTCCTGACCACCGGCACCTGCTCGACCTATTGCCGCTATTGCACTCGCGCCCGCGTGGTCGGCAATCCCGGCGGCGAATACCAGTTCGCCATGAAGCAGTGGGACGCAGCGCTCGCCTACATCGAATATCATACCGAGATCCGCGATGTGCTGCTGTCGGGGGGCGATCCCTTCACCATCGGCGACGAGAAGCTCGATTGGTTGCTGACGCGGCTGCGCGCCATCAAGCATGTCGAATTCCTGCGCATCGGCACCAAGATGCCGATCGTGCTGCCGCAGCGGATCACCAAAGACTTCGCCAAGATGCTGAAGAAGCATCATCCGCTGTTCATCAGCCTGCACGTCACTCATCCCAAGGAGTTGACGGCCGAAATGCGCGAAGCCACCGGGCGGCTGGCCGACGCCGGCATTCCGCTCGGCTCGCAAACGGTGCTGCTCAAAAACATCAACGACGATCCCGCCGTGATGGTGCCGCTGATGCAGGGCCTGCTCACCTGCCGGGTGAAGCCGTATTATCTCTATGCCTGCGATCCGATCCGCGGCTCGGCGCATTTCCGCGGCGACGTGGCGAAGGGGCTGGAGATCATCAAGGCGCTGCGCGGCCACACCACCGGCTACGCCACACCGATCTTCGCCATCGACGCGCCCGGCGGCGGCGGCAAAATCCAGATTGCGCCCGACAATATCGTCGGCCGCGACGGCGACAAGCTGCTGCTCAAGAATTTCGAAGGCAAGACCTACAGCTATCCTGATCCCGGCGGGACGCTGGGCAACAAATCATAACGAGCGGATCACCCCATGCGCATCGGGGTCACCTACGACCTCAAGAGCGACTATCTCGCCCAAGGATGGAGCGAAGAAGACGCCGCCGAGTTCGACAGCGAACGCACCATCGCAGCGATTTGCGAGGCGCTTGTTGCGCTGGGCCTGGAGCCGGTGCGGATCGGCACGGTGAAGCGGCTGGCCGAGCGGCTGGTTGCGGGCGAGCGCTGGGATGGCGTGTTCAATTTCTGCGAATGCGTGAAGGGGCTGGGGCGCGAGGCGCAGGTGCCGGCGCTTTTGGAAGCCTACGACATTCCCTACGTCTTCTCCGACACGCTAACGCTGGCGGTCAGCCTCGACAAAGCAATGTGCAAACGCATCGTGCGCGATGCCGGGGTGCCGACGCCGGACTTTGCGGTGATCGAAACGTCCGCCGATGCCGATGGCATTGATCTGCCGTATCCGTTGTTTCTGAAACCGGTGGCGGAAGGCTCGGGCAAAGGCGTCGACCGCAATTCACGCGTGGAGGATGCCGCCGCCTTGAAAGCTACGGCTGCCGATCTCTTGAAGCGCTTTGCCCAGCCGGTGCTGGTCGAGACCTTCCTGCCGGGGCGCGAGTTCACTGTCGGCATTACCGGTACCGGTGCGGGCGCCGAAGTGTTGGGTGTCAGCGAAATCGTGCCGCTGGCCGGTTATGTCGGTTCCGGCTACGGCTTCGAAAACAAGCAGGAAGAATGGGAAGACAAGCTCGCCATCAAGCTGGCGCCGCCCGAATATGCCGAAGCCGCGGGCACGGTCGCGCTCCAGGCGTGGCGGGCACTGCGCTGCCGCGATGGCGGGCGGATCGATGTGCGCTGCGATGCGTCGGGCCAGCCGCAGTTCATCGAGGTCAATCCGCTCGCCGGATTGAATCCCGGCTTTTCCGATCTCTGCCTGATCGCGGACATGGTCGGCATCACCTATAACGATCTCATCGGCCGTTTCATGGCGTCGTTCTTCAAACGCAACCCGCAGCTTGATGGACGCGCTTTCTGGCGGAAAACCAGTTTCCACTTTTCCGGAAAGCGCTTTGAACGATGAAAATCCTGGTCCTTCATTCCGACGTGCCACCCGACGCTCCGCCGGAAGATCAGGACACGCTGATTGCCGCCCGCGCCATTGCCGACGCGCTCGTTTCGCGCGGACACACTGCGCCGTTGGCGTCGTTCCTCAACGATCGCGAAGCCTTGCGCAAACTGGTGACTCCGCATCGGCCCGACGTCGTGTTCAATCTGGTCGAAGGCATCGAAGGCGAGGGCCGGCTGGCGTATCTGGCGCCGCAGATGCTGGCCGAAATCGGGGTGCCGTTCACCGGCGCCGGGGCGCGTTCGCTGATCCTTACCGGCGACAAGCCGCGTACCAAGACGCTGCTGCGCGACGCGGGGCTGCCGACGCCGGCCTGGGCCGAGTCGCCACAGTGGAATGGATTGGGCGCTGGACGCTGGATCGTCAAATGCGCCGACGAGGATGCCTCGGTCGGGCTCGATGACGGCGCCGTGGTCGAGGCCCCCGATGTGGAAGCACGCGCTGCGGTGTGTGCGGCCAAGTTCGGCGGCCGCTGGTTCGCCGAGGAATTCGTCGACGGGCGCGAGTTCAATATTGCGATCATCGAACAGAACGGCGAGCCGCACATTTTGCCGATGGCCGAGATGATGTTCGTCGGCTGGCCGGTCGAGCGGCCGCGCATCGTCGGCTACAACGCCAAATGGGACGACGCCTCGTTCGAATCCGTGAAGACGGTGCGCCGCTTCGGACTCGAATATCGCGAGCCGGCGCTGGCGCGCGAATTGCGTTTTCTGTGCGAGGAGTGCTGGGAGCTGTTCGCCTGCCGCGGCACCGCGCGGGTCGATTTCCGTGTCGACATGGATGGGCGTCCGCAAATCCTCGAAATCAATCCCAACCCCGGCATTGCGCCCGATGCGGGCCTGATCGCCGCCGCCAACGAGGCCGGGCTTTCTTATGCCGATCTGGTGGAGGGCATTGTCAAGGAAGCGGTGCGGTGATTCTCCTGTCGCGTTCGTACCCGTGCGGGCCCGGTGCGCCGGTAATCGATCGCGTCGACGAGCGGATTTTCACGCTTCGCTATTTTGCTGCCTGCATGGACTGCGGCTTCTGTGACGATCAGTGCTGCTCCTACGGCGTCGATATCGATGCCGCGAACATGGCGGCGCTTCGCACGCTAGGGCCTGACTTCGAAGCCTTTGTCGGTGTGACGCAAGCAGACTGGTTTGCAGGTGAAACCGTGTCTGACTCGGAATTTCCGTCCGGAGCCTACGGCCGCACTGCCGCGCGCAATGGCAAATGCGTGTTCGCCGACAAGGCCCGCGGCTGCCGCATTCATGCGTGGTGCCTCGCGCATGGTCTCGACTACCACCGCTTCAAACCGCTGGTTTCGACACTGTTTCCGGTCACATTCGAACGTGGAGCCCTGGTGCCGTCAGCGGAAGTCCTCGACCGGACGCTGGTTTGCCGCGGCGAAGGTCTCACGCTGTATCAAGGGGTTCGCGGCGAGCTGCTCACCTATTTCGGTAATGGCTTCGTAACCGAACTCGACGCAATCGCGCGAGGGCCTGAGGCGGCGAAATCGCAATTGTGCTAAAATCGCAGCGTTATTCGTGGGGGTATGGCATGGAACCGAACCGCCTTCCGGTGACGGACTTTTCCAAGCTCGAACCGGGGTGCTGCTGTCCCGCTTTCGATCCCAAGCCGTGGGACAATCTCGATCTGCATTTCCGCGAGCGGCGTTTTGTGCGGGCGAAGACGCACAGTGCGATGCATATCCCGCTCGACATGGGGCCGGTTTTTGCGCGCACCTGGGAGGCGATCAAGCAGTCCGGTGCCGACGACCGCGAATTCGTCATCCTGTCCGACGATTCCTCGGCGTGGCACGGCGAGCACTTCTTCAGCGTCACCAAAGACGTGCCCGGCCTCGACAATGTTACGCTCACCGGTGATTTCGTCACCCGCGTGTTCGAAGGCCCTTATCGCGACGCCTACGTCTGGGTCGGCGAGATGCGCAGCGACATCGAGGATATGGGCCACACCATGGGCCGCCTGTTCTTCTACTACACCACCTGTCCCAAATGCGCCGAGCGCCGCGGCAAGAACTATGTGGTCGGTGTCGGCGAGGTCCTGTAGCCGCTAAAGCGCTTTCAGGAGCCGGTAGCGCCAGCGTATTCGGCGGCATCCGGTTTTCCGTCCGAAAGCGCGACAATTAAACATTCAGATAGCCCACCGGCTCGAGATTGTCTTCGATGCCGACGACATGCAGCGTGCGGCGGTTGCCGCGACGGTCTTCCCAGTCGGCGCTCTGGCCGACATGCAGTCCCATCAGCGCGGCCCCGACCGGCGAATAGACCGAGATGTGGCCGCGTTCCGTGTCGACGTCCTGCGGCAGCACCACCCGAACGCGCCGCGTCCGTCCGGTCTTCTGGTCGCGATAGATCACGGCCTCGCCGAGATTGACGACGCCTTGGTCGCCTTGCGGCTGGCGCAGAAAGACTCTCGGATTCGCATCGTGGGATGAAACAGGTGGCAGCGTCGTGATGGTTTTCATCGCGTGTCTCCTCGCGCGCAGATGCGGCACGGTGGTCGGATCGTTTTGGAGGAATGGCGGGCACCCCGGACGCGGGTTGCGTCCGGGATTATTCGCCTTTGGCCAAACGGCCGGCGCGATGAGCGGATTTGTAAAGCAGTGCCGTCATACTTCCGAAGTAGGAAGCAGGACGTCGTATTTCAACCTGCGACAGGATGAAAAAACGGCAACAATCGGGAACTTCGTAGGTGTCGATCAACGCAAAGTCGTGCCGCCCGGGCGCAACGCGTCGGGCAGTTCACGCTTTGTGTGGTCAGAATTCGGTCCAGTCGCTGTCGCCGGCAGGCGCTGCAGCGGCTCTGCTGCCGCCTACCGCGGCGCGCTTGACCGGAGCCGTCTTGCGTACCGGCCGTGCAGTCGGCCGCGGTGCTGCGACGGGCCGCAAGGCGGCGGACTCGCCGACCGAGAAGAAATGGACCAGTTCGGTGAGCGCGCCGGTCTCTCCGGCTAGATTGCGGGCGGCGGCCGTCGATTGTTCGACCATCGCCGCATTCTGCTGGGTCGCCTGATCCATCTGGGCAACGGCGGCGTTGACCTGTTCGATGCCGGTGGCCTGCTGTTCGGCGGCCTGGGCCATTTCACCGACAAGGCTGTTGATATGCAGCACCTTATCGATGATCTGCTTCAAGGCTTGGCCGGTTTCGCCGACGTATTTCTCGCCGTCGCGGACCTGCTCGCTCGAGGTGTTGATCAGCGCCTTGATCTGCTTGGCCGCTTCCGAAGAACGCTGCGCCAGCGCCCGAACTTCCGATGCGACGACCGCAAAGCCCTTACCGGCCTCGCCGGCACGCGCCGCTTCGACACCGGCGTTGAGGGCCAGCAGGTTGGTCTGGAAGGCGATCTCGTCGATGACGCCGATGATGTCGGTGATCTGCCTGGAGGACTGCGAAATAGCGTCCATCGCCTGAACCGCGGTTTCGACCACGCGGCCGCCGTTTTCGGCCGCGTCCTTGGCGCCAGCCACGCTGTGCGAGGCTTCCTTGGCGTTGGAGGCGGTTTTCTTGACGGTCGCGGTGATCTCCTCGAGCGCCGCAGCGGTTTCCTCAAGCGAGGCCGCCTGCTGTTCGGTGCGATGCGACAGGTCGTCGGAGGCGCTGCCGATTTCGTTGGCGGCATTGGCGATCGTGTGGGTGCTGCTGGCGACGCGACTGAGCGCGTCCTGCAGGGCTTCGGCGGCCTTGTTGAAATCGGTCCGGACCTTTTCCAGGTCCGCAGGCAAAGCCTCGGAAATGCGCCGTTCGAGTTTGCCCTCGGCCAGATCGGCCAGGGCGTTGCCGACGGTGTGCACGGCATTGACACGCGCGGTGATGTCGGTCGCGACTTTGACGACTTTCGCGATGCGGCCGTCCGGCCCGCGCACCGGGTTATAGGTTGCCTGGATCCATACGCGCCGCCCACCCTTGCCGATACGCAGGTATTGCTGCGCATCGAACTCGCCGCGACGAAGCTTGTCCCAGAAGGCGCGGTATTCGGGTGTCTGCACATAGGCCGGTTCGACGAACAGGCTGTGATGCTGGCCGATGATCTCGCCGGCGGAATAGCCGAGCGCGTTGCAGAAATTGCTGTTGGCGCGGACGATTTTTCCGTCCGGCGTGAACTCAATGATAGCGAGGGAATTGTCGAGGGCGTCTAGGACGGCTTGCGCGGAGTTATCGCGGCGCTGGAACAGCATTACTGCCTCGTTTGTAGAGAGCGAAATCCAGAATTGTTCTACGGAAAAGTGACTGCGCGTCACCGCTCCAGGAATAGCGTCGGTTGGATAAAGAAGAGGTAA
Organism: Alphaproteobacteria bacterium; assembly: GCA_023259375.1. Lineage (GTDB taxonomy): Bacteria > Pseudomonadota > Alphaproteobacteria > Micropepsales > Micropepsaceae > Rhizomicrobium. Next base: position 476 of record JAHFQC010000036.1, on the reverse strand, counting down.
AATTGGTAGGTATTTTCCCTAAGTCGGGAGCGCTTTTGACGGCTTTTTAGCGAAACACCCTTGTTGCGGGTGATTTCCTACGTCATCTGTTCGTTCGGCATTTCGACGTGATGGCGGTATTCGCGCCAAGCGATCAAAAGGCCTGAGGCGATCACCACGCCGGCGCCGGTCAGTACCATCGCTTCGGGCCGCTCGCCGAGCACGAACCAGCCGAGCAGCATGGCCCAGACCATCGCGGTATAGTCGAACGGCGCCAGCAGCGAGGGTTCGCCGTAGCGATAGGAGTAGGTCATCAGCACCTGGCCGACGCCGCCGAACAGTCCGCAGCTCACCAGCCAGCCGATTTGCGTCCACGACAGCGCCACGTGGTCGAATGCCATCACGACCAAACCGCTCAAGGCGCAGGCGCTCATGAAATAGAACACGATGGCTTCCGAGCGCTCGGTGGTCGACATCTGCCGGATCCACACCACGAT